>JALUFA010000060.1 GCA_027052485.1 Hydrogenothermaceae bacterium | reverse complement strand
AACTTGTGTTTTTACTAGAAAAGAATAAATATTTTAGTTTAATATATGATGCTTTCCCTTATTACACTGTTTGGAAAGTAAACTCTATTTGCAAAACTAATTGAAAACCCCTTGATTTTTTCTCACTTTTTCATTAAACTATTAGACCGCTATAGATTTTAGGAGGAACTAATGGCTCACACAAAAAGCGCACAGAAAAGAGTTAGGCAGTCAGCAAGAAGAAGAGAGATAAACAGATACCACATCTCTAGAATGAGAACTGCATTTAAAAGAATAAGAGAAGCTCTCAGAGAGGGAGATATTGAAAGAGCAGAGAGTTTACTACCTTTAGCCCAAAAAATCGCTTACAGAGCTGCAGCAAAAGGAGCTATCCACAAAAACGAAGCTGCCAGAAGAGTTTCAAGATACGCCCAAAAGATAAACAAAGCAAAAGCTGCTACAAAATAAATCTCAAGTGGCGGTGTAGCTCAGCTGGTTAGAGCACACGGCTCATATCCGTGCGGTCGCAGGTTCGAGTCCTGCCACCGCCACCATTAAAATGAACGTTGAAAAAAAATTCCTAAAAGCTATCTTTGATTTTCATCTAATCAATCCCAACGACAAAATCTTAATCGCATTTTCTACAGGTGTAGACTCATCAGTTCTTTTGCATCTGCTTAATAAATTCAAAAACTATCTGAAGATAAAAAAACTTGGTATTGCTTACCTAAACCACAAAATCAGGCCAGAAGCGGATAAAGAGGCAGAGTTTGCTAGTAAGCTTTCAAAACAGCTAATTGTCCCCTTTTTTTACAAAGAGTTAAATATGCCGACAATTGCAAAAAAGGAAAACCTATCTTTAGAAGAAGCTGGAAGAAAAGCCAGATATCAATTTTTCACAGAAATTTTACAAAAAGAAGGCTTTAATAAAGTAGCTACAGGCCATCATCTTTCAGACCTTGCCGAAACTATGGTTCTGTGGTTCATACAGGGAAACAAAAAAGGTCTAAAAGGTTTTAAACCAAAAGAGGGAAACATTATAAGACCCCTGTACTACCTAACAAAAAATGAAATATACGATTATGCAAAGCAGCATGGAATAAAATACTTTGAAGACACTACAAATAAAGATGAAAGCATACTGCGAAACAAAGTGAGGAACTCGGTTATATCTATACTGAAGGAGGTAAACCCGTCCTTAGAAAGCTCACTAATGGTAATGTCCCAGCTGTTGAATATAGATGAAGACTTTTTTAACAAAGCAGTAGAAAGTTTAAATTTAACAAAAAAGAGCTTAAATCTTAAAGATTTACTAACATTAGATGATGCCATTTTATACAGGGCTTTAGATAAGTGGATTTATAGTCATACAGGTTGTAAACCTTCCTATAAACAACTACTGGAAATTTTAAGATTGATAAAAGCTGATGGTTATAAACAGTATCAGCTATGTAAGGATTATAAACTGATAAAAGATGGAAATGCTCTATATATTCAAGAACAACTTACAGGAGAAAAAGTTTACCCGTATGAGTACAAACTAAAAATTGGAGAGGAAATCTGTATAAAAGAGTCAAACTTAAAAATAAAGGCCTATATTGAAAAAAATCCAGATATGGATAGATTAAAGTATCAACCTAACAAGGTATGTTTTGATATACCTGACGTGTCAGAAGATACGGTTTTTACAGTCAGAAGTAGACTGTCTGGAGACAGGTTTACACCGTTTAGCCATACAAAGACAAAAAAGTTAAAAGATGTGATGATAGATTTAAAAATCCCTAAAACGTTGAGAGATAGCATACCTGTTTTACTTTTTCAGGATAAAATATTATGGCTTGTAGGGTATAAGAGAAGCAATCTTTACCCATTAACTAAAAACAGTAAAAACGTAGTATGTTTTGAAATTAAGGAGGTAGAAAATTGCAGATAACAAAGAGTTTGCTTATATGGTTTCTAATAGGCGCCCTTATGATTTTAGCCTTTAATATGTTTGGCGCTCAGAACTTAAACAGCAATAAGGTAGCCTTTACTGAGTTTATCCAGATGGTAAATGAAGGTAAAGTAAAAGAGGCTACCATTAAAGGCGAAGAGGTTATAGCTACCACAAAAGAAGGTAAGAAGGTAGAAACTGCTGTTCCTCCGGGATACTCAAAGATTTACGATATCCTCTCTGAAAACGGCGTAAAAGTAAACGTTATACCTTCTGATAGCAATAACTGGATAGCTACCCTGTTGATATCATGGCTACCTATAATCCTGTTTATAGGCTTGTGGATATTTATGATGCGGCAGATGTCCGGTGGAGCAAACAGAGCATTTTCCTTTGCTAAAAGTAGAGCTAAAGTCTACCTTGAGGAAAAGCCAAAGGTTAAGCTTGATGATGTTGCCGGTATGGATGAGGTAAAAGAAGAGGTAAAAGAGGTTATAGACTATCTGAAAGACCCTGAAAGATTTAAAAAGCTCGGTGGAAGAGCTCCTAAAGGAATATTACTATATGGAGACCCTGGTGTTGGTAAAACCCTTCTTGCAAAGGCTATAGCTGGAGAGGCTAACGTTCCGTTTATCTCAATTTCTGGTTCAGACTTTGTTGAGATGTTTGTTGGTGTTGGTGCTGCAAGGGTTAGAGACCTGTTTGAAACGGCAAAGAAACACGCTCCTTGCCTTGTATTCATAGATGAGATTGATGCTGTAGGTAGAGCTAGAAGTGGTGTTGGTTTTGGTGGCGGACACGATGAGAGAGAGCAAACTTTAAACCAGCTTCTCGTTGAGATGGACGGTTTTGACTCAAACGAGGGTATCATCGTTATTGCAGCTACAAACAGACCTGACATTCTAGACCCTGCTCTTTTAAGACCCGGAAGATTTGACAGACAGATAGCTGTTCCAAAACCTGACGTAAAAGGTAGATACGAAATACTAAAAGTTCATGTAAACAAGAAAAAGATACCTTTAGGTGATGATGTTGATTTAATGGTTATTGCAAGGGGGACTCCGGGATTTTCTGGAGCTGACCTTGAAAACCTCGTAAACGAGGCAGCACTCCTTGCAGCTAGAAAGAGAAAAGACAAAGTTACAATGGAAGAGTTTGAAGAAGCACTAGATAGAATAATGATGGGTCTTGAAAGAAAAGGTATGGCTATAACACCAAAAGAAAAAGAAAAGATAGCCTACCATGAGACAGGCCACGCCCTTGTTAGCGTGATGCTTGAAGATGCAGACCCACTTCATAAGGTTTCAATTATACCTAGAGGGCAGGCTTTAGGTGTTACCGTAAACCTTCCAGAAGAAGATAGACACATTTACTCTAAAAAAGACCTTATGGCACGTATACTACAGCTGTTTGGTGGAAGAGCTGCTGAAGAGGTGTTTTACGGAAAAGACGGTATCACAACAGGTGCTGAAAACGACCTTATGAGGGCAACTGAGCTTGCATACAGAATGGTTGCATCGTGGGGCATGTTTGATGAGATTGGGCCAATACATGTTTCAACAAGCAGGTCTGCAAACATGTTTAACCCTCAAGCTGGCCCTGAAATAAGTGAAGAAACGGCGAGAAAGATAGACGAGCAGGTTAACAAGATACTAAGAGAAGCTTATGGAAAAGCTAAAAACATCATCGAAAACTACAAAGATGCAGTGCAGGCTATAGTTGAACTTCTCCTTGATAAAGAAACTATTACATGTGAAGAGTTCTACGCTATATGTGAACAGTACGGAGTTCCTGTTAAAAATAGATGCAGAAACAAAGAGGTAAACGTTATATCTGCTTCATCTGCCCCTGACGTACCACCAGGAACACTGCCAGACCCTGTGTAGAGGTAAGCGATGATAGATACCCACTGCCATCTTGATATGCTTAAAAACCCAAAAGATGTAAAAGAAAGTGTTGAAAAGTTAGACTATCTAATAACTATTGGATGTGATAAGCAGGAAATACCAAAGGCTATAGAGTTTGCAAACAGGTACGATAACGTATATGCAGCTATCGGGTATCATCCTTACGATGTAAACGACATATCAGATAAAGAGCTGGAAGAGCTAAAAGAGCTAACCAAAAAGGAAAAAAAAGTCGTTGCAATCGGGGAGTGTGGTCTTGATTACTATCGGGACTACACTCCTATTGATAGACAGCATTACTTTTTTGAAAGGCAGATAGAGCTGGCAAAAGAGTTAAATCTACCGCTGATAGTCCACTCTAGGGAATCTCCAAGGGATACTGAAAAGATACTCGCGAAGTACGCTCCACTTCCTGCTTCTGGAGTTATCCACTGCTTTGGTGGAGATATGCAGATGATGGAAAACTGCGTTGATATGGGCTTTTATATATCCTTTGCTGGAAACATAACGTATCCAAAGGCTGAGAACTTAAGAGAGATAGCAAAAAAGGTTCCTTTGGATAGGCTTCTTTTAGAGACAGACAGCCCTTTCCTAACTCCTCAAAAGAAGAGAGGAAAACCAAATAAACCGAGCAACGTTTACTTGACCCGTGATTTTGTTGCAAATCTCCTAGGGTTAACTCCTGAAGAACTGGAGAAAATCACAGACGAAAATGCTAAAAGACTATTTAAGATAGGGGAGGAAAATAATGCTTAGATACTTAGACGTTTATACCCAAAAGAGAACCCACTTTGAAGACATCACAGCCGAAGTTCAAGAGATAGTAGATGAGTCTGGGGTTAAAAACGGCATATGCTTTTTATACGTACCCCACACAACAGCAGGGATTTTTAT
>JALUFA010000059.1 GCA_027052485.1 Hydrogenothermaceae bacterium | reverse complement strand
GTAATTGGTATAGATTTAGGAACAACAAACTCTGTTGTTTCTGTTATGGTGGGAGGTGAGCCTGTAGTTATAGCCAACCAAGAAGGAGCAAGAACAACCCCATCTGTAGTATCTTGGACTAAAGAAAAAGAAATTCTCGTTGGTGAACCTGCAAAAAGAAGAGCAGTACTAGACCCATTAAACACAATCTACGAATCAAAAAGATTTATTGGTAGAAAGTACGACGAAGTAAAAGAAGAAGCTAAAAACGTACCTTACAAAGTCGTTGCAGATGACAAGGGAGACGCAGCTTTTGACGTTCCAAACGCTGGAAAAATCGTTAGACCAGAGGAAGTTGGAGCACAAATCCTTAAAAAGCTCAAAGAAGCTGCAGAAGCTTACCTTGGAGAGCCTGTAACAGAAGCAGTAATCACAGTACCAGCTTACTTTAACGAAAGACAGAGACAGGCAACAAAAGATGCTGGAAAAATTGCTGGACTTGAAGTAAAAAGAATAATCAACGAACCAACAGCAGCAGCACTAGCTTACGGACTTGACAAAAAATCAGACGTAAAAATCCTCGTTTATGACTTTGGTGGTGGTACATTTGACGTATCTATCCTAGAAGGCGGCGATGGAGTTATTGAAGTTAAAGCATCCGACGGGGATACTCACCTTGGTGGTTCAGACATAGATGCAAGAATTATTGATTGGCTTGTTGAAGAGTTCAAAAAAGAACACGGAATAGACCTTAGAGAAGACAAAACAGCTTTCCAAAGACTAAAAGAAGCGGCAGAACAGGCTAAAAAAGAACTCTCATTCAAAATGGAAACTGAGATAAATCTACCATTCATCACTATAGACCCAGAAACTAAGCAGCCACTACACCTCCAGAAAAAGCTAACAAGAGCAAGACTTGAAGAAATGATTAAGGATATTGTTGATAGAACTATCCAGATTGTTAAAAGAGCATTAGAAGCTGCGAAACTAACACCTCAAGACATTGACGATGTTGTACTGGTTGGTGGTTCAACAAGAATACCTCTCGTACAACAAAAGATTAAAGACTTCTTTGGAAAAGAACCCCACAAAGGAGTTAACCCTGACGAAGTAGTAGCAGTAGGAGCTGCTATCCAAGGTGGTGTACTTGCTGGAGAAGTAAAAGACGTACTACTCATTGACGTAACTCCACTATCACTGGGTATTGAAACTCTCGGTGGAGTAATGACTGTACTCATCCCAAGAAACACTCCAATACCAACTAAAAAGTGTGAAACATTCACAACGGCTGTAGATAACCAGACACAGGTTGAAATCCATGTTCTCCAAGGTGAAAGAAAAATGGCTAAGGAGAACAAATCACTAGGTAGATTTATCCTAACAGATATACCTCCAGCACCAAGAGGAGTACCACAAATTGAAGTGTGCTTTGATATAGATGCAGACGGTATCCTCCACGTTACAGCAACAGACAAAGCAACAGGAAAAAGCCAATCTCTAACAGTACAACCATCTTCAGGATTAACAGAGGAAGAAATCCAAAAAATCATTGAAGATGCTAAAAAACACGAAGAAGAAGATAAAAAGTTCCAAGAAGTAGTTGAGCTTAAAAACCAGCTTGACGCAATCACTTACAGCTTAGAAAAAACTCTAAACGAAAACAGGGCAAAACTAGACGAAGCTGAAGTTAAAGAAGCAGAAGAAGCTATAAAACAGGCTAAAGAAGCGTTAGCAACAAACGAGAAAGAAAAAATCCAAGCCGCTATTGATAAAGTAACATCTGTGGCAAACAAAATAGCCCAAAAACTGTACCAAGCTGGTGGAGCTCAAGGACAAACTGGAACAGACCAAGGACAGTCAGGAAACAAAGGAGACGATGACGTTATAGACCCAGAGGTTCACTAATAAATGAATAAACGAGGGAGGTTTCCCTCCCTTTTTTTACCTTCCATAAAATCCCATCAACTCACCTTCAGAAAGGATGTGGTCTTCCATAGCAGCCTCAATCATATGTCTGTTTGCACCAGGAGGCAGATTTAAATCACACACATCTAAAGCATAAACCTTTATAAAGTATCTGTGAGGATTTCCAGGAGGAGGACAAGGACCACCATAACCAATTCTGCCAAAATCGTTTATACCTTGCTTAACTCCATAAATCTCAGGTAGTTTAGGAACATTTTCCTTAAAACCATGGACGTTCGCTGGAATGTCGTACACTATCCAGTGGGTAAAAACTCCAATCGGTGCATCTGGGTCATCCATAATAAGGACAAAACTCTTTGTGTTTTCTGGAAAATTACTCCAGTAGATTGGAGGTGAGATATCCATACCATCGCACGTGTATTTTACTGGGATAAACTCACCAAATCCAAAAGCCGGACTTTCAACTTTTATCATCTTATCTCCTCCAAAGGATGTTATTATCAATGTAAGTATTAAAAGGACTACAGACCTTAGCATCTTTACCCCCTTAACAAGACTTACACCATTTAAAAATAATAAAAATTTTTACCTTGACAAACTCCTCCTTTTGTGCTTAAAATTGACTGATGGGTCAGTCAGATACTAGGAAAAAGCTTATAGAAAGTGCTATAAACCTGTTTTCAAAAGAAGGCTACTTTCAGACAAAGGTTTCTGATATTGTAAAAAATGCAGGTGTAGCACAGGGAACGTTTTACATATACTTTAAAAGCAAAGAGGATATACTCCTTACAATAGTCAAAACGATTATTGATGAGATTTACAAAACTATTAACAGGTACGAAAAAGTACAGCTAGAACCTAATGAAAAAGTCCTTCATTTTTCCAAAGAGATATTTGAGCTTTTATACCAGTACAAAGAGATAGCTCGGATATTCTTCTTTCAACTGTACTGCATAAACGACGAGTTTCAACAGATGTATTACGATACATCCCAACAGATACATAGGTTTTTACAACAAACCTTTAATGATGAAGTTCTCGCTGACATCCTCCTAGGTTTTGGAGAAAGGCTTTTTAAGTTTGAGATACTAATGGATAACAAACCCTTGGAGCAAACAGTAGAAAAAATCACAGCTGGTATTGAACTGATACTAAAAGGAAAAAAATAATGAAAAAAGTATTGATATCCATACTTGTCGCTTTTAGTATAAGTTACAGCCTTACACTAGAAGAAGCACAGGAAAAAGCTTTAAACAAAAACTTACAGATAAAACAGAAGTACCTAGACTACCAGATAGCACAGCAGAGACTAAATCAAAATAAACAACTGTGGTACCCAAAAGTCTTTTTTAACGCCGAGTATACATCTTTTAAAGACACAATCTACACAAACATTCCTTTAGGACTTGTCCCTTTTCAAAACCTAAAGTTTAAGCAGTTTGATAAAGATTTTTTACAGGTTAAAGCCGGCTTAGCCTATCCTGTCTTTACAGGATTTATCCGACCAAATAAGATCAAAATCTCAAAACTTGAGGTTCAAAACAAAAAACTTTTAACCGGGGAACAAAAGCAGGAAGTCTTAGAGAAGGTAAGCTTAGCTTACATAGACGCATTAATCGCAGATGAGCTTATTAAAGTATACAAAGAGGAAGAAAAAGCCCTACAAAATCTAAAGTTTAGGGCAGAAAAGTTTTTAAAGCAAGGGCTGATAACAAAAGTAGACCTGCTACAGGTAAAAGTGCAGCTGCAAAAAGTCAGATACAAGGAAGAAAAGGCAAAAGAAAACGCAAAAAACGCAAGGCTTATGCTTTCCTACCTGATAGGTGAGCCGATAAACGACGATGTCAAACTTGAGCCTATAAAAAACTTCTTTATCCCGCAAAAACTGCCGGTAAAAAAACTTGAGGAAGAGGCCTTAAACAAAAGGGAGATACTAAAGGTTATAAAAAACAAAGCAAAACAGAGTGATTACGCTTACAGGATTGCCAAGGGTCAGTTTTTACCTAAGGTTTACGTACAGGGAGGCTACTCCTATACAGATGAGAACCCCTACATCACCCCTAAGGACAACCTCTTTATAGCTGTAGGTTCAACTTTACAGTTTCAAGGTGTAAAGCCTTACTACCAGATGCTAGAGGCTAAACTTTTAAAAAGCAAATCCTTACTTAAACTGCAGGATGTTAAGAGAGGTTTGAAGCTAAAGCTCTACTCCCTATACAACCAGTTTTTATCCCTAAAAACACAGCTAACACTTGCAAAAACAGAGCTTAAAGAAGCTTTTACATACTACCAAATGGCAAAGAAACAGTACAATAGCCAGTTAATATCTATGACAGACCTACTAATAGCCCACTCGAAGTACTTTGCCGCAAAAAGTAAAGAAAAAATAGTAAAGTACCAGCTTTTAAAAACTTTCTTTAAGATAAAACGCGTAGTTGGGGGTTTAAAACTTGAAAAATAAAATTGGAATAGTCGTTGTATTAGCATTAATACTGGTTTTCTCCTTTTTTGCTTTTAAATGGATAAAAGAAAGGAGAGAGTTTGCCATAACCGATGCGGTGTTCGTAGAAACAGACCAGCTTTCAAACCTGTCCTTTAAAAGAGTAAGCGGAAAAATAATCTCGCTAAAAAAGGATGAAGGGGAGTTTGTAAAAAAAGGTGAGGTTATCGCAAAGCTAGATGACAAAGACTACCACCTAAAGCTAAATCAGATTGACAATGAGATTAAAGCACTACAGTTTAAAAAACAGGCACTACAGGCAAAAAGAGAGAGAATTTCTAAACAAATTCCTTCAAACATTAAAATCTCCAAGCTAGACATAAAGACTATACC
>JALUFA010000058.1 GCA_027052485.1 Hydrogenothermaceae bacterium | reverse complement strand
ATTATATATATTCGGTTAAATAAAGTAGAGGAATAAAAATGGGAAATTTGAGGTTAAAAGAACTCTTAGTCAAGTTTAAAGAAAAGTTGGAAGAAGAAAATAAGCTTTTGAAAAATCCTAAAAATCCTGAGGATATAGAAAAAATAGGGGAAGAAAAAAGATTACTCTTAGCAGATATTGCAGAATTTAATAAAGAAGATTTTGAAGGCTTAGAAGATTTGTTAAAAGAGATAGATGCCTTAACGAAAAAGAATATGTTTTTAGCTACAAACCAGATGCAGTTGATAGAGGAAATTTTTGAGGCTCTACTTGGAGAGGAAAACGTGAAACAGTACACTCCATATGGAGAAGTAGAAAGTAAACAGGGAGGTTTTTTAAATAAAAAAATTTAATTCTCAAAATTTAGCATCATCTACCGATAATTAAGTGTGTAAACTATAATTTTGGGGAATTTGAAATGTCTTTATTTGGGATTTTGTCTGTAGGCGGTCAGGCTCTATTAACGGGAAGAAAGGCTATTGATATAACAAGTGAGAACCTATCTAATCAAGATACAGAAGGATACTCAAGACAGAGAGTTCACCAACAGGATATAACTCCTAACGGTGTTTATGTAAAGGATATAGAGAGGGTTTTCAATAACTCTGTTTATAAAAGGATTCTGGCTGTAAACCAGCAGGTAGAAGGAGAGAAAAATTACAAAGATATTCTAAGTGAAGTTGAATCTCTTTTTAATGACATACATGGAACTGGATTTGGGCAAAAGATTGAAGAGTTTTTTAACGCTTTTAACGACATTGCTATAAATCCTGATGACCTTGCAGCAAGAGACAAAGTTATCTCTGTAGCAAAGCAGCTTATCGGCAGAATAAGAGATAACTACGATAATATGCAGGCTATAAAAGACGAAACTGTGCTTTCAGTAAAGGATCAGGTAAAACGTCTAAACGATATACTTGTATCTTTAGTAAAGGCAAATAAAAACATAAAAGCTTTTAGAAACGACAAAACAAGGCTAAACAACTACCTGAATGAGAGGGATAGGCTATTAAAAGAGCTTTCTGGTTTGATAGATATCAAAGTAAAAATAAAATCCGATGAGACGGTTGACATAACAACTGTTAAGGGACATCCTCTTGTATTGGATGATAAGTACTTTAGCGTAAAAACAGAAGAAAGAAATGGTAAGTTAAGAGTTTTTGCAGATAACACAGATTTAACTGAGCTGTTTTCTAATGGAAAAATTGGTTCTTCACTGAAAGCCATTGCATTTATTGAGAAAAAGATAAATGATTTAAATGATTTTGTTTCTATTTTTGCAGCAGTAGTCAATAAGATACACAGACAAGGGTATAATCTTAAAGGTGAAACCAACGTTGATTTTTTTAAAATTTCAGAAGATAGTTCTCTTCCTTATATAAATGCATCAAACATAGCTTTAGATATCAATGATGCTAAAGATATTGCTGCTGCTGGAGACGCAAGGTATCTTAACTCAGATAACATGATTGTAAAAGGAATTATTTCACTTAAGGATTACAACCAGATAGCAACTAAAAAAAGTGTTAACGCCGTTTCTTCAGCTGACACTTTTGGAAGTGGTAGTTTTGATGTTTATATTGGAGATAGAAAGTTAGCAACAGTTAACTATACATCTTCAGATACCCTGTCAGATATTGCAGATAAGATAAACACATCCCAATCAGAAGTTGTGGCTAAAGTTTTTGAGTATCCATCTGGAAGTGGTAATCAATATCTGGAGCTTTTTGCAAAGGATTTACCTAAATCTAAAAGGATAGATTTAAAAAATGACTCTGGGACTTTTGTTTCTACTATAGGGGGACTTTCTAACAATAAGGGTTTCCTAAATCCTGCTGAAGTTGAAGGACTAAAAAACGGAAATCTTCAGATAGGAGATGTTAAGTATCAGATATCAAATCCTGATAACTATAATATTGTTGAAAATAAATCTTTAAATGAGCTCTACAATAAACGTCTTGTTGCGGAGATAGGATTTGAAATAGAACATACCAAGGATAAGCTAAAAGATAATGAGACATTTTTGAATGCTCTTGAGGAAAAGCTTAAGGAGATTTCGGGGGTAAATACAGACGAAGAGCTGGCTAACATGCTTAAGTACCAGAGAGCATACCAGTCTGCCGCTAAAATAATCACCGTAACCGATGAACTTCTTCAAACTGTGTTAAATATGATTAAATAGATTTGCGAACTTAAAAATTTATATTAAATTACCGATAATAAGGTTTGCAATCACTAGCCAAGTGGTGAAAAAATGAGAATACCTGATATATCCTTTTACGACAATTTTATAAGAAATAACAATATAAAAGAAAGTAAAATTGCTAAGTATACAAAACAGATAGCATCTGGAAAGAAAATTCTAGCCCCCTCAGATAATACCATTGATACTATCAAAGCCCAAAGATTAAGACGTATTAATCAAACAATAGAAGCCTATAACCGTAATATGGATCAGGTAAACACGGTTTTAGATGTTGCAGAGGGAGCACTCGGAAATGTTGTTGAAGCGGGAATGGAAACAAGAACCCATATTATTCAGGTTTTAAACACAGGTGTTATGGATGCTGAAGATGCAGAGGTTTTAAGTGATTACTTTACATCCATGAGAAACTACATTATAAAGCAGGCAAATATAAGTGTTGGAGATACAAGAATTTTTGGAGGAGTGAAATCCCAGTCTGACCCTTTTGATGACATAGGGTACTATCAAGGCGAAGAAAGGGAAACCACCGTTCCTGTCGCAAGAGGTGTTGAGCTTAATACAACCTTTAATGGGAAAGAGTACCTAGGGACAGTTAAGTCGGGATTCTGGGATGGTACTGGATACAAAATTGGCATAGTAAAAGCTTTAGATGATATAACAAAAATAATAGATGACGGAGACTTAACAAAACTGCACGCCTACTTTTCTGAAACTGGATTTCACTCTAACACAGAAACAATTGGAACTTCTGGTACACTGACAATAAATTATGGTGGAAGCAGCTTTTCTGTGAGCTACTCAAACACAGATACTCTTACTGACCTTGTTAATAATATAAACTCGGCTGCTACAAACCCTGGGGTTAAAGCTTTTATCTTTGTAGACAAAGATGGAGTTTACAGACTTGGATTAAAGGGACAAGACACGTCTAAAAAAATTTCTATATCTGACTCAAATCCTACAGGATTAATAGCAAAAACTGGTAATGTAAAAGCTATCCTTGATGAATTTGATGAAAGCTTTAACAAGATATCTGCATACCGCTCTAAAATCGGAACTCAGATAAATGTTATTGAGGATTTAAAGCCTCAAAACGAGTTTCTAAAAACTGAGTTTTCAAATCTGATTTCTAAGTTTGAAGATGCGGATTATGCAAGTACCATATCTGAGCTAGAAAAGACAAAAGTAGCATATCAAGCACTACTAGCTTCATTTAATCAGAATAAAGATTTATCTTTACTGAATTTCCTAAAGTAAACTTATCTTTTCTGGGCCAGTAGTAGCCCGTCCCTTACAGGGATTATAGTTGTATCAAAGTGTTTTATCATGTATCTATTAAATTCATCTATTGCCTTTACTTTTTTACTCTGCTCTGGTTTGAGGACTTTTCCGTACCACAGAACATTATCAGCTATAACTAGCGCTTCTTTAGATAAATTTTCTTTTAAAGCATCTGCAGCCTCTTTATAGCGGGATTTCTCATGGTCTAGAAAGAGAATATCTATATCTTTATACCTCTTGGCTATCTCTACTCCGTCTCCAACTTCAAAAATAACATTCTTATCAAGATTTGCTTTCTGCAAAAACTCTTTAGCAAGCTGAATATTTTCTCCTTTGTAATCTGATAAAACTAGTTTTCCTGAGCCTTGTAAGGCCTTGGCGAACCAATAGCCTGAGTATCCAAAGCCAGAGCCTATCTCAACAACCAGTTTAGGTTTTTTTATCTTTGTTATTAGGTATAAGAGTTTACCTACAATTCTACCAACAATAGGAAAATTTAGTTTTTCTGCCAGTTCTTCCATCTCTTTCAGCACTGGGTCATCATCTTCTAGCAAGGAAAAAATGTACTTTTCTATCTCGGGATGGTTTATAAAAATCTTATCCACAGCTTATACCTGCTTCGTCAGAATAGACAAGCTTGCCGTTGTAGAAGGTGTACTTTACCTTTCCTATCAGTTTTCTACCTAAAAGGGGAGTATTCTTACTTTTAGATAGGATTGTTTCTTCGTTTACTTCCCAGCTTTCAGAAGGGTTAAAAATTACTAGCTCTGCGATGTTTCCTTCCTCTATGGATGGAGGTTTTAAACCTATTTTTTTCATTGGCTCTATGGATAAAACCTCAATGGCTCTATTGATATCAAAGTAATCTTTTCTAACAAGCTCTAAAACTGTAGGCAGTGCAAACTGTAGTCCTATCATTCCCGGAGGGCATGACTGGTGTTCTAGCATTTTTTCGTGGTGGGCGTGGGGTGCGTGGTCTGTTGCCACAAAGTCTATTATTCCAGAGGCTAATCCCCATCTTACTGCTTCAATATCTTCATGCTCTCGTAGTGGAGGTGAAACTTTTGCCTTACAGTCAAAATCAAGCCACTCTTCATCAGATAAGGATAGGTGGTGAGGTGTTACTTCTGCTGTGACGTTTGCTCCCATCGCCTTAGCCCACGCAACGGTCTCTATTGCAACTTTTGATGATATATGACATATATGAACGGGCATCCCAGTTCTTAGGGAAAGGATACAGTCTCTAGCTACCATTGTGTCTTCTGCTTCAGGTGGTAAAGGTGGAAGTCCAAGAGCTGCTGCTATCTCTCCCTCATGTGCTACCCCATCGTTTGAGAGGTTTAAGTCCTCACAGTGGTCAGCCACAAATGAACCTATTGAACCTGCGTACTCCATGGCTTTTCGCATTATGAATGCATCCATAACTGGTGCCCCATCATCGGTAAAGTATACGGCTCCGGCATCTTTTAGAAGCCACATTTCGGAAATTTCTTTCCCTCTTCTTCCTTTTGTTATAGCAGCGGCAGGTAAAACTCTACACAGGCCAACTTCTTCTCCTTTTTCAATAACATATCTGACTATAGATGGGTCATCTATAGCTGGGATGGTGTTTGGCATACATACTACGGTGGTGTACCCTCCTGCTACTGCTGCCATTGAACCTGAGCGTATATCTTCTTTATAGGTCTGTCCCGGGTCTCTAAAGTGAACGTGGATATCACAAAACGAAGGAGAAACTATGCAATCCGTAGCATCTATAATCTGGCAACCTGCAAATGGTTTTATATCTTTATCTATCTTTTTTATCTTCCCTTTTTCTATCAAAATATCTGCTTTTTCATTTTTGTTTGTTTGAGGGTCTACTACATGACCGCCCTTTATCAAGATTAAGCTCAATCTTCAACCTCCACTACTGGATAATCTTTCCTATTCTATTAAATCTAATCATCGGTTTTTGCAAGTCTATGGAAAAATAGATGATAAAAGCCCTTCCTATTATGTAATCATCAGGGACAAATCCCCAAAATCTACTGTCTCTACTGTTATCTCTGTTATCTCCCATAACAAAGTAATGCCCCTCTGGTACCTTTATAGGTCCAAAATCTTTCCCTTCGTTTTCGTATATCTCCATAGTTTTGTAGCAGTACTTCTGGTGGTTATGGTATTTTCGGGTAGTACACTCAATATAAATCTGAACGTGCTCGCCGTGTTCCGAGTATATTCCATCTTTTTTCTTTGGTAGAGGCTTACCGTTTATGTAAACAATGTCGTCTTTTACCTGAACTGTATCACCGGGTAGAGCTATTATCCTCTTTATAAAGTCTATTTGTGGATTTTCTGGATACTTAAAAACTATTACATCTCCTCTGTCTGGGTGAACCAGCCTGTTTTTTATTCTGTAAAAGGTCATATCTGTAAATGGAATTCCTATAGACCAGTCTCCATACACTAGTTTATTAACCAGGATAAAGTCTCCTACTAAAAGGGTTGGTTTCATTGAACCTGATGGAATGTTAAACGCCTGAACGAAAAAGACCCTTATAAGGGATACTACCAATACGATAAATAGAACGGTTTTTATGCCTTTTATCAGTTCGTTTTCTTTCATTTACATCAGTCTCCATAGACCTTTTTTCTCTTCCTTCGTTTTTCTAAAACACTCCAAAAACAGTTTTTGGTACTTAACATTTGGAGGAACAGTCAGAGGATATGCAAAACCATTACAGATAATAAGGGCGTTAACCATTTTTCCATTTGGAAGCCACACGTATGCAAGTAGCCTTCCATATCTGTCCTGTGGTTGAACGTCAAACTCAAGATAAACTGTTTGTCCTTTTGGCAGTAGTCTTTTTGTGAACTCTTTTGCTAATTTTCCAAGTTTTACTATCTCTTCAACCGATTTATGGCTTTCTCTTGCCTGTAGTTTTGCTCTTCTGTTTGGGCGACTTTCTGGAGTATCTATCCCTATCAGTCTTACATGGTACTTGAGGTTTTTTAGGGTCTTTCTATCATTGAAGGTCGTTTTTGGTATAGAAACAATAATAGTATCTCCATCTATAACTTTAACAACTTTTGCCTTTACAAAGTCTGGCTTTATAGGGCTTGCATAAACAACAGTTATAACCAGTAAAGCCAAAAAAAGGGTTATTCTTTTAATCATCGTCTACCTTCCATAATAGGTTTAAAGCCCCTGAAGAGGGGCAAAAGGGGATTTCTTTATTTTGTTTCAACTTTCACTTCGTCAGTTTCTAAGTGAGGTTTCTTTGTGGAAACTGGTTCAACTTTTACAAAGTTATCCAGCTCTTCATCAAAGTTGTTTAAGATTTTTGCTGCAATCTTACTTTCGGTGTAAGCTTTATGCTTGATTAAAAGCTCTTTAAGGTCTTCTACATCATCCTCATCAAGGTCTGTTATGTGAACGTAAGATTTGTTTATCTTGTTTTCTAGCTCACCGTTTGGGTCATACACATAAGCCACACCGCCAGTCATTGCGGCTCCAAAGTTTTTACCTGTTTCTCCTAAAACGACAACCTTTCCACCAGTCATGTACTCACAGCAGTGTTCCCCTGTTCCCTCTACTACTGCAATGGCACCACTGTTTCTTACGGCAAATCTCTCACCTGCTTTGCCTGATGCAAACAGCATTCCTCCAGTAGCACCGTACAGTACCGTATTACCCATAATAACGTTTTCCCATGAGTTTCCTTTAAACTCTTTCGGAGGTCTGATAACAATTAATCCGCCTGTCATTCCCTTTCCTACATAGTCATTTGCCTGTCCTGTTAGAAACATCTCAAGTCCTTTAACGCTAAAGGCTCCAAAAGACTGCCCTGCAGTTCCTCTGAGGTTTAGTTCAATCTTTCCTGTTCTTAGACCTTTATCTCCATATCTTTTAGCTATCTCATGGGCTACCTTTGTTCCTACAGAGCGGTAAGTGTTTCTTATGACGTAAAAACCAGAGAAAACTTCATCTTTTTCTATAGCTGGCAGTGCATCTTTCAGTATCTCGTCGTCAAATGGTTTAGATGGTGGGTCATTTCTATCAACGATAGATTTTATAGGTTTATCCTTTGGAGGCTCCACTAAGATTGGTGATAGGTCTACAAATTTTGCCTTAAAGTGGTCTGTAGGGATTTTCGGCTTGATTAAATCTGTTCTTCCTATAATATCGTCTAGGCTCTTGTAGCCCATATCTGCGAGGTACTGTCTAACCTCTTGGGCTAAAAACTGTAAATATCTGATTATATGTTCTGGCTTTCCTTTGTACTTTTCTATTAAAGCTGGGTCTTGGGTGGTTATCCCAACAGGACACGTGTTTAAATGGCACTGCCTTGCCATTACACAACCTTCAGCAATCATTAAAGCTGTTCCAAAGCCGTACTCTTCAGCTCCTAAAAGTGCCGCTGAAATAATATCTCTGGCGTTTTTCATACCTCCGTCAACTCTAAGCTTTACTCTGCCTCTAAGGTCATTTTCTATTAAAACTTTTTGAACTTCGGAAAGCCCAAGCTCCCATACTGTTCCTGCGTGCTTTATAGATACGAGAGGAGATGCTCCTGTTCCACCATCATGGCCGGAAATATGGATGATGTCTGCAAATGCCTTTGCTACCCCTGAAGCGATGGTACCAATTCCTGTTTCAGAAACGAGTTTTACTATCACTTTTGCCCTTGGATTTATCTGTTTTAGGTCGTATATAAGCTGGGCTAAGTCTTCAATCGAGTAGATATCGTGGTGTGGTGGAGGAGAGATTAGTGTTGTTCCCGGTTTTGCCCTTCTTAGAAAAGCGATGTAAACGTCAACTTTTTTACCCGGGAGCTGTCCGCCTTCTCCTGGTTTTGCCCCTTGGGCTATTTTAATCTCTATCTCTTCAGCACTGTTTAGATACTCTGCAGTAACTCCAAATCTACCTGAAGCCACCTGCTTAATCTTTGAATTTTTAATAGTTCCAAATCTGGCTGGGTCTTCTCCACCTTCACCAGAGTTTGATTTACCTCCGATTGTATTCATCGCCTCAGCAATCGTTTCGTGGGCTTCTCTACTGAGGGCACCGATAGACATACCAGCTCCGATAAATCTTTTCATTATCTCTTCAACAGGCTCAACCTCTTCTATCGGTATAGGAGGCCTATCACTTACAATCTCAAACAGGTCTCTAACGTTAACGGGTTTTTCTGCGTAGGCAAGCTCTGAGAACTTCTTGTACTCTTCCCAGCTTTCTCCCCTTACGGCTCTATGAAGTGATGTTAGAGCTTTTGGGTTCCATGAGTGAAACTCTCCATCCCTTCTGTGGCGGTATTCTCCTTCCTGAGGCCATCCTTTTAGCTCTTCAAAGAACGCTTTGTTATACCTTAGTAAAACTTCTTGGGCTATCTGTCTTACTTCTATACCTCCAAGCTGGGAAGGGGTACCAGGGAAGTACTTATCTATAACCTCTTTTGAAATTCCTAAAGCTTCAAAAAGTCCTGAACCTCTATAACTTTTTATTGTGGCAATTCCCATTTTTGACATTATCTTTAGGAGACCTTCGTTAACCGCCTTTCTGTAGCGTTTTACGGCCTCTTCAAAGTCCATATTCAGTTTTTTGTCTTCTTCTACAAGATTTCTGATTATCTGCACTGTAAGGTAAGGGTTAACAAGTGTAGCTCCGTAGCCTATTAAAAAGGCGATACTGTGGGTGTCTCTTGCGTCTGCAGTGTCTGCTACAATGCTAAACTTGCTTCTTTTTCCTTTTTTACCCATGTACGAGTTTACGGCTGCTACCGCAAGTCCCATAGGAATTGGGGCCCCTTCTATTGAAACGTCTCTATCTGATAAAACGATTATCTCTTTACCACTGTCTACCGCTTCTTCTACCCTCTGGCATATTTCATCTAATTTTGGCTCTAATGCAGTATCGTAAGGTTCAAAGATGGTTGGTATTATCTCTACCTTTCCTTCAAAAGTCTCTATAAGCTCTTTTAGTTCATTATCAAATATCACTGGACTTTCAAATACCAGCTGGTCGGCGTGTTTAGGAGTCTCTAGCAGGAAATTTTCCTTTTTACCCACGTAAGTTTTTAAAGACATTACACTTTTTTCCCTTATTGGGTCGATAGGTGGGTTTGTTACCTGCGCGAATCTCTGTTTAAAGTACGTTGAAAGAAGTTTTGGCCTTCTAGATAAAACAGAAATAGGTGTGTCATTTCCCATTGAATATATAGGTTCATTAGCCTTTTCTATCATCTCTTTTATGTAGAAGTTTATATGGTCTTTGTCGTAACCAAAGAGAGCAGCTTCTTTTAAAACATCTTTTGGTTCAAGCTCTGGATAGTCAGTTGCAGGAATAAAGTACTTAAGATATTCCTTAACCCACTCTTTGTACTTTTTATTTTTTGAAACTTTCTCTATGATTTCTTTATCGGCGTAAATCTTCCCTTCCCTTGTATCAATAGCTATGGCTTCACCGGGGCCTAATCTTCCCTTGTATACGATTTTTTCTTCAGGAACATCTACAACCCCAACCTCAGATGCCATAATTACTTCATCTTCAGTAATGATATATCTTGCAGGTCTAAGGCCGTTTCTATCTAGCTTTCCTATCATTAAGTCTCCGTCGGTGAAGGCTATAGCTGCCGGACCATCCCAAGCTTCAAATATACATGCGAAGTACTCATAAAATGCTTTTTCCTCTTCTGACATAAACTCGTCATTTTCAAAGGCTTTGGGGATAAGAGCATTTATTGCCACTAGTGGGTCTTTCCCTGAGCGTACCAAAAACTCTAAAGCGTTGTCTAAAGATGCTGAATCACTGTCTTCATAGTTTATTATTGGGAGGATATCATCAGCTAAATCTCCCCAAACTTCTCTAACGTCATCTGCCTTTGCGTTTAACCAGTTTCTATTAGCTGAGATTGTGTTAATCTCACCGTTGTGGGCTAACATTCTGAATGGCTGGGCTAGTTTCCAGTTTGGGAATGTGTTTGTTGAGTATCTCTGGTGGTATACTGCAAGGGCACTTTCAAAATCTTCATCCTGCAGGTCTTTATAAAAGGATTTTAGTCTTGGTGCGGTAACCATACCTTTGTATACGATTGTTTTTGAAGATAAAGATGGAATGTAAAATCTATCGTCCTTTGATGCTATCTCTTTCTCAAGTTTTTTTCTTAGTATAAACAGTTCTTTTTCAAAGTCCTCTACGTCTACTCCTTCCTTTGAGATAAATCCTTGTAGTATCGCAGGTTTTACAGATTTAGCTATTTCCCCTAAGTCTTCTTCGTTTATAGGTACTTCTCTCCATCCTAAGAACTTAAACTTCTGGTTTACTATCTCTTCTACTTTTTGCTTGTACTCATCGAGTTTGTCTTCAGGTATGAAAAATACACCTACTGCTAAATCCTCGTTGGAAGGTGCTTTTATGCCAAGTTTGTTTAGCTCTTTTTCAAAAAATTTATATGGTATTTGGGTTAAGATACCTGCTCCGTCTCCAGTCTTTCCGTCGGCACTTACAGCTCCTCTATGGTCTAGATTTGCTAAAGCCGTTAATGCATCATCAACGAGTTTATGTGATTTGTTTCCTTTTATATTGACGATAAATCCAACGCCACATGAGTCTCTTTCATTTAAGATATTAAACAATGGACTTAACCTCAAAGTTTCGTTCGTTAAATTATTATTATACTTGACTTTTTAAGAAAATCCTTTATTTTAAGAGTAAAACCCTATAAAAGAGGGAAAAAGGATGGCTATAAATGTAAAAGATGCAACAACAATGTACGCTTATAAATCCATTTTAGACCTTCAGCAACAACTAATGAACCAGTTGATACAAATGCTCCCTCAAGATAACATGCAATCTCAAATGCAGAATGTCGTTGAATTAGATATGCAAAAGTTTACTCCTCCACCTAACCCAGACGGAAAAATTTCAATTTACGCTTAACTGTTTTCGAAGGGAGACGTCTCCTGTATAAAACTCTTCTTTTTTTCCATTTTTTTCTATAACAAGACCGCCAACTGGATTTAAACCTACGATTTTGCCGGAAACAACCTTACATTCATCAATAACAAATACTTTTTCTCCCTTCCATAGAAGGAGCTCATTTACTTCTTTAACCACATTAAGTTTGTTTTCAATAAAATCTTGATACATGTTTTCTAGGTTTTTCAACAGCTTTGCAAAAAACCTTTTCCTATCAATAGGCATACCAGCTTCTAAAGCTAGGGACGTTGCTATCTCTTTTACAGGTTCCAACTCTTCTTTGGTTAAGTTAACATTTATACCTATACCAACAACAGCTTTTTTTATCTCGTTATTTTCTATCTCAGTTTCTATCAGTACTCCTGAAACCTTTTTTCCATTGATGTAAATGTCGTTAGGCCACTTTACGTATGGTTTTATACTTGTAAATTCCTCAATAGTTTTGGTGATAGCAAGGGGAAAAAGTAAGGCATGCTGCAGAATTTTATTGATTGGAAGTTTTGGCTTCAACACTATTGAAAAGTAAAGCCCTTTTTCAGCAACAGATACCCACTTTCTACCTTTTCTGCCCCTTCCTTTAGTCTGTTCTTCGGCAACAATAACTGTTCCCTCTGGAAAGTTCTTTTCTTTGCCTATATCATTCGTAGATGATACTGTTTTAAACCATAGGTACTCATTTCCTAAAAGCTGTGTGTTAAGTAGAGGTTTAACTTCATTTTCCAAAAGGTAAGGGGATGTTTCTTTTAACAGATATCCCTTTTTTGAGTGGCTAAACCTGTATCCTAGCTCTTCAAGCTTTTTTATCCTTTTCCATACGGCAGCCCTTGATATCCCAAGGATTTTTGCCAGTTTTTCCCCCGATATATACTGCTTTGTAAGCTCTAAAACTTTTATGTCTGTCTCGTCTAGTTTTACAGGTTTCATTATTCTGCTTTTAGAATGCTTAAAAATGCTTCCTGTGGAAGTTCCACTTTCCCAAACTGCTTCATTCTTTTTTTACCTTTCTTCTGTTTTTCTAGGAGTTTTTTCTTTCTAGTAACATCTCCACCATAACACTTTGCAAGGACATCTCTTCTTAAAGGTGCAACCTTAGCAGAGGCTATCACCTTTGAACCGATTGTGGCTTGAATTCTAACTTCAAAGAGCTGTCTTGGAATAACTTCTTTTAGTTTATCAACTAGATTTCTTCCTACCCTGTAAGCTTTATCTCGATGGACTATGAATGAAAGGGCATCTACAGTTTCACCGTTAATTTTTATGTCTATTCTAACAAGGTCTCCCTCTTTATAACCGATGAACTCGTAATCAAAGGACGCATAACCCCGTGTTGCAGTTTTTAGCTTATCGTGGAAGTCAAAGAGTACTTCTGCCATGGGAATTTCATATCTTAATAAAACAGTATTTTTATCTATGTACTCAAAACCTTTTTGAACGCTTCTTTTTTCCTGTACCAACTGCATAATAGCCCCAACATACTCTGAGGGGGTTATAATACTTGCCTCAATGTATGGCTCTAAGATAGCTTCAATCTTGCTTGGGTCAGGCAGCTGAGAAGGGTTTCTGATTTCTATCTCTTCTCCATTTTTAAGTCTCACCTTATATATAACGTTTGGAGCTGTTGTGATAAGCTCAATTCCAAACTCCCTTTCAAGTCTCTCCTGAACTATCTCCATGTGAAGCAGTCCCAAAAATCCACACCTAAAACCAAGACCAAGTGCCGGTGAGCTTTCTACTTCGTAGGTTAAGGCTGCATCGTTTATTGAGTACTTTTCTAGGGCATCCCTTAGGTCTTCAAATGTCGTTGAGCCTGTTGGGTATAAACCTGCATATACCATAGGTTTGGCAGGTCTAAATCCCGGGATAGGCTCCGGTGCTGGGTTTTTAGCGTCCGTAATCGTATCCCCTACTCTAATGTCTCTAACGTCTTTTATTGAGGCTGCAACATAGCCAACGTCTCCGGCTTTTAAACTATCTACCGGTGTCATCTTTGGAGTTTGGGTTCCAACCTCAACAACATCAAACTCTTTTCCTGTAGACATTAGTTTTATTCTTGTGCCTTTTTTTATCTCTCCATCAAAAACCCTGATAAACGCAACAGCTCCTCTGTATGGGTCGTAGTATGAGTCAAAGATTAAAGCTTTTAGAGGTTTGTTTTCATCTCCTTTAGGAGGTGGTATCTTTTTCACGATAGCTTCTAGTATGTCTTCTATACCAATTCCTGCCTTTCCTGAGGCTAAAATGGCTTCTTCTGGGTCAAGGCCTAAAACTTCCTCTATCTGCTTTTTTATTCTATCTACATCTGCAGATGGAAGGTCTATCTTATTGATAACTGGAATTATCTCAAGGTCTAGGTTTAACGCCTGCCAGAAAGTAGCTAAGGTCTGGGCTTCAATCCCTTGGGTTGCATCTATCAGTAGCAATGCTCCTTCACAGGCAGCAAGTGAACGGGAAACTTCATACCCAAAGTCAACGTGCCCTGGTGTGTCAATAAGGTGTAGTGTGTAAGTCTCTCCGTCTTTTGCCTTATAGTTTAGCCTTACTGCCTGTAGTTTTATTGTGATACCGCGTTCCCTTTCTATATCTAATGTATCTAATAACTGGTCTTGTTTTTCCCTCTCACTGATGGCTCCACAGTACTCCATCAACCTGTCTGCCAGTGTTGACTTTCCATGGTCTACGTGGGCTATTATTGAAAAGTTTCTTATATGCTTTAGTCTGTCTGACATGCTACCCTCTCCTTAGGGCTTTTTTATTTGATTGTACTTTTGTAGGGCTTCGTTTAAAAACTTCTTTAATGTGTCTTCTCTAACAGCACCTACTATTACAACGAGCTTTTTCCCATTAGGGGTAATTATATAGCTCGTTGGTGTACCTGGAACAGGAAACCTTACTTGATTGAGGTTATTATTTGCGTAGATTGGAAAATCTTTATCTTTCAGGTTATTATCTGTTGCATCTATGGCAAATGCAATAACGGCAAACTTATCCTTGTATTCTGGCAAACTCATCACTTTTTTTATGATGGGAATTTCTTCCATACAAGCACTACAGCTGTAAGCCATAAAGTTTACAAAAATCAGTTTATCTTTAGGTAGTGGTACAGGATTTCCTTTTGCATCGAGTAGTAAGCTTTTTACAGGAGTTTTGTTTTTGGGTTGAGGAGGTTCACTCTGGTTAGATTTTTTATCACATCCTATAAAAAACATTAAAGCTACTAAACTAAAATATATGAATAATCTCTTCATACTCTGTCCTGTACCCGCAAAATTTTCCCAAAAAGCTCCAGGGCTTCTAATGCTTCCTTTGGCACTTTAGTTGTTCTCTGGTCTTTGGCATCTCTCAAAAAAACTTTGTTATCCTCCTCCTTTAAAAACTTAAATAACCCCCATTTGCCATTTTCTCTAAACAAGACAAGGTCGTTTTCTTCCAGTGAAAGTGGAGGAACCTTGCCTATTAGGCTCCATATATTCCTTATCTTTAGCCAGAAAGTGTTTTCCTTGAAATCTTCTATCCCTTCCACTAAAACCAGAGGCGTTTCAACATCCTTTAACGGTGTTAACTTTTCTTCATCGGTAAGTTCAAAAGCTTTTAAAAAAACGGTAGGTATACTACTTTTGGCTTGGTCTTGGGGCTTTTCTTGTTGGGATGATTGCATTTCTCGCCTGCTCTTTTAGTACATTTATAGATTGGGCTGTCATAAAGAAAGCGTGCTCTAGATTTATTAAAGCTGCCTGTAGGTCTTTATCCTCAGTTTCGTATCTCATCTGCCTTAATTCTCTATGCAGTTCATCTAGTGCCGTTCCTAGCTCAAATGCAAATGTGAAAACTCTAGCCACAAAGTCCTCTAGGTGAGCTTTCTCTTTTTTAGTCATTTTAGTGTTCTCCTTTTATTTAAGTATGCTTAATATTTTAGTGAATAATACCTTTTTTGCAAATTTTATAAGTGCTATTGACAAAATATGAGTAAGTTCTTATTAATATAAGTGTAGATAAAACATTAATGGAGGTAGGTACCATGGATAGAAGAGATTTACCAGTATTCGGAGGAGGATGGAACCCATTTAGAGAGTTGGCAAGAATAGAAAGTGAGCTAAATAAACTCTTTGGTGAAGTTGTACCAATGGCTAAGCAGATGCCAGCAGAACTGCAAGTATGGGCTCCAAGAGTAGATATGTATGACGATGGAAACAACATTATTATAGAAGCAGAAATCCCTGGTGCAAAAAAAGAAGATATAGAAGTT
>JALUFA010000057.1:2355-4793 GCA_027052485.1 Hydrogenothermaceae bacterium | reverse complement strand
ACTTAAAAGTATCCTCTATCTGCTGCTGGATAAAACTTCTCGCAATTCTGATTGATTTTTCAAGGGGGTATCCTAAGGCAAGGTTTGCAGCAATTGTTGATGAAAGAACGCATCCTGTACCGTGTACGTTATTATCTAAAGGGACATGGGGATAGGTAAGGGTTATAAATTTATCTTCAATCAGAGCTACATCAACAACTACATCATCCTTATTTTCTAGATGGCCGCCTTTTATGTAAACAGTGATTACTCCCATTTCTTTTAGTGTTAGGCAAGCCTCTTTCATATCATCTATAGACTTTATCTTTAGTCCCGTTAAAACCTCGGCTTCTTTGGTATTTGGAGTAAGTACCTTAACCAGTGGGAGGAGTTCTTCTGTAAGGATTTTTAAACCTTCTTCTTCTAGGAGAGATTTTCCAGATGACGACACTAAAACTGGGTCTAGAACGACATTTTTGAGGTTGTAATTTTTTATAATATCTGCAACCACTTCAACATTTTTCTTAGACTGGAGCATCCCAACTTTTACAGCATCAACTGCCGCATCCTGTAGAATTGTTTCAATCTGAAGTCTAAGAAGTTCAGGCTCTACAGCTTTGGAGTCAATTACACCCTGTGAGTTTTGGGCAGTTATAGCTGTTATTGCAGAAAGACCAAAGACATTAAACAGAGAAAAAACTTTTAAATCTGCCTGAATACCGGCACCGCCGCTGTTATCACTTCCGGCTATAGTTAGTGCTTTTCTAACCTTCAAGATTTATCTGCCTTTTGTGGATGTACTTAAGGATTATGTAGTTTATAAGTTTGTTAGACCATTTTGCCATCTTTTCATCTTTGAATTTCATCTTCTTTAGAAGCTTAACTACTTGTTCTTCTGGAATAATCCCAAACAAAAATCCGGCCACTATAAAGAAAGGAATTCCGGGCAATATGGGGAGAATAATCCCCAGTATACCCAGTATCACAAACACAAAACCCCATATATATCTGCTTACTTTTTCTTTGCTATCTTTTCGGCCCACTTAATAAGTTCCTCTTCTGGTATATCAAGACCATGTTCTTTTACGTACTCTTTTAGGTACTCAAGTATCTTATCAAACCTAGCAAGTGCTCTACATTTATCAGGAGCTGGGTCTTTTACCTCACCATATATCTGTCTTCCTTCATGCCAAGGGGGTAAGTATTCTGTAACAGGAAGTCCCTCTGGGGTTGTAAACAGAAGACAGTGGCAGTATTTAAACATCTGCATTTCATCACAAGGACAAATCCATCTCCTAAGTTTTACCTCTTCCTTTTTATCTGGGTAAAAATTACAAGGACATAAAGGTTTTCCTAATTCCTGAACGTGGGCTGCTAAACCTTTAATCACAGCCTCGGCGGCTTCTCTATTTGGGTTTACCACAAGACCACACTTTTTGGCGTAGTTTTCAGCAAACTTTTCCATCTTTTCAAGGATTTTTGGGTCTATATTTTCAGTAGCTGACATGATATTTTCCTCCATTGTGATATATCAATTTAGAATATAACTATAAATACGAAACTGTCAAAATGACTATCATCAACCTTTTGATATAATAAAACGGATAAAAACCTAACGGGAAAGAAAAGAATGTCCTTAATAAAAGAAAAGTTTGAGAGAGGAAAACCTCTTATATGCTACTTTATGGCGGGATACCCATCAATAGATGATAGTTTTAAAACTGCTGAAAGCCTGATAAAAGCTGGCGCTGATATATTAGAGGTTGGTGTTCCGTTCTCTGACCCTGTAGCAGATGGTCCAACAATTCAGGAAGCCCATGAAAAAGCTGTAAAAGATGGCATAACCCCTCTAGATGTACTTGAGCTCACACAAAAGCTGAAAGAAAAGTATCCTAATGTGCCTCTTATCCTTATGACCTATTACAATCCTATCTTTAAGTTTGGAGATGAAAAGTTTTGCCAGCTTGCAAAAGAAAAAGGAATTGATGGTTTTATAGTGCCAGACCTTCCTCCAGAAGAGGCATCTGATTTTAAACAGATTGCTAACTCCTATGGTCTATCAACCGTCTTCCTTCTTGCTCCTACCTCAAATGAAGAAAGGATAAAGCTTGTTTCCATGTTTAGCGATGACTTCATATACTACGTTTCTCTTACAGGAATAACTGGAGCTAGAGACTCTCTACCGTGGGAAGAGGTAAAAGCCCAGATACAAAAAATTAAAAGTCTAACAAATAAGTATGTAGCCGTTGGCTTCGGTGTATCAAAGAAAGAACACACCCAGATTTTATCCCAGTTTGCAGATGGAGTAATAGTGGGAAGTGCCATTGTAAAACTACAAGGGAAAAGAGATTTTGAAGGGATAAAAGCTCTTATAAAAGAACTTAAAGAGGGAATGGCATGATTACCGTTGTTGACTATGGGATGGGAAATCTAAGAAGTGTTGCTAAAGCTTTAGAGAA
>JALUFA010000057.1:0-2345 GCA_027052485.1 Hydrogenothermaceae bacterium | reverse complement strand
AATGTAGGTCTGGATGTTAAGGTATCTTCAAATCCAGAAGATATAAAAAAGGCAAAAGCTATCGTCGTTCCTGGAGTAGGGGCTTTTGGAGATGCCGTTCATAACCTCAAAAGATTAAACCTGTTTGATGAAATCATTAATCACATAGATGAAGGCAAGCCTTACCTTGGCATCTGCCTTGGACTTCAGCTTTTGTTTGAGTATGGCTATGAGTTTGGAAACCATCAGGGTTTGGGGGTTTTAAAAGGAAAAGTCATTCGTTTTGAAGAAAAAGAAGGATACAAAATACCCCACATGGGTTGGAACCAGATACATATAAAAAACAAAGAGAGTAAGATGTTTAAGGGAATAAATGACGGAGAGTTTTTTTACTTCGTACATTCGTTTTACGCAGTACCAGAAGAAAATGGCGTAATAGCATCTACCACAGACTACATAACAGACTTTTGTAGTGCCGTTGAAAAAGACAACGTTTGGGCGGTTCAGTTCCATCCAGAAAAGAGCCAAAAGGCAGGATTAAAGCTCTTATCAAACTTTAAGGATTTTGTTTTATCCACCTGAAATTAGCCCTTTTTCGTACAGCTTTTCTATTATTTCCTTTGTTATTGGAGCTGCAGCCTTGCTGCCGCCTCCGCCGTGTTCTACAAACGTAGAAATCACAAACTTAGGATGTTTGTAAGGGAAAAAGTCCACAAACCAAGCGTGGTTTTTTAATTCCCACTTTTCTTCCTTTTTCTTTTTAAACGATTTTTTTCTGTAAACCTGAGCCGTACCTGTTTTACCTGCATTTTTAACGGGAGCTTTTCTCATTATTTTTGCAGTTCCTCTTCTTCCGTACACAACCATATACATACCTTTTTTTACTGTACTTCTCGTAAGCGAAGATATCCCAAGATTTTTTATAACTTCGGTTTTTGTTTCTACAAACTTTTTTCTATCTTTGTCATAGTAGGCTCTGAGAAGTCTTGGTTTAAGGAGCTTACCGCCATTAACAACAGGAACAACAATCTTGACCGAGTCAAACGGCGTAATTGCTAAAAAACCCTGCCCGATACTAAGGTTTACAGTATCTCCATAAAACCATGGCTCGCCTAGTCTTCTCAATTTCCAGTCAGGAGTAGGTACCCTTGAAACTTTTGTTTCTATTTTTGGGTTGAGTTTTTCTCCTATGCCAAACAGATACGTATAATCAACGATTCTATCTACTCCAAGCTTTATACCAACCTGGTAAAAAAACGTATCACATGACTGTTCCAAAGCCTGAACTACGTTTATCTTTCCGCACCCTGCAGGATTCCAGTTTCTATATATCCACTTTCCAATCCTGTAAGCCCAACCACTGTAAATCTTTGTGTAAGGTGTTATAACTCCTTCCTCAAGGGCTGCCGTTGAAACGATAATTTTGTATATAGACCCTGGAGGGTAGAGACCATTTAAAGCCTTATTAAAAAGCGGCTTATACTTGTTTTTAATAAGTTTTTTCCACTCTTTAGCGGATAATCCATCGGAAAACTTTTGCAGGTTGAAGGTTGGGTAGCTAAGCATGCTGTAAATCTCATAGGTTTGAGGGTTTACAATAAAAACGGCTCCAGATTTCTGTCCTGAGTTTTTAAAAGCCTCGTAAGCTATCTTCTGGTATCTAACGTCAATTGTTAGATAAATGTCTTTCCCCTCTTTAGGAGGTTTTTCCCATAGAACTTTTTTTATCCTGCCTTTTGCATCGGTTATGACTGCCCTTTCTCCATACTCTCCACGGAGTAAGTCGTTGTATATCTTTTCAACACCGGTTTTACCAATAAGCATGTCGGATTTTAGCGATGGATTATCCTCAAGTTCCTTCTTTGATGGGTATCCAACGTAGCCTAGTACGTGGGGCATGTAGTTTGCAAATTCTGTGTACTTTCTCCTTGGAACAACGTCTATAAACACTCCCCTTAAAAGATTTGCATAGTTATAGTACTTTTTCAGGTCTTCGTCGGACAGTTTGCCTTTTATTACAACCTTGCGGTACTTCTTATTTTTTATCAATTCAAGCTTTTTATCGTCTACTTTTATCCCTAAAAACTTTTCTAGATTTGCTTTTAACAAAGGTAGCTCGTCTTTCTTTACCATTGCAGGAACTACGTAAAGTTCATAGTAAGGAACGTCATAGGCAAGTAAAACACCATTCCTGTCATAGATTTTTCCCCTTGATGGGTTTATCGTTTCTATTCGTAAGAAGTTTTGCTCGGCCAGTTTCTTATAGTAATCTCCTTTTTCTACTTGCAAATAGTAAAGACGGCCTATCAGTATAAGTGCAAAACTCACAAAAAAAGTTGCCAGAACTGTGAAACGCTTATTCATAG
>JALUFA010000056.1 GCA_027052485.1 Hydrogenothermaceae bacterium | reverse complement strand
GAGAGGGGAGATAAACTACTCCCCAGATTTCTTTAAGATTAAAGATGTGATTGTTCTAACTGGAAAACCTGTTCCACCTTTTGGATGGTAGTACCAGCCTGTTGTTGTGTGGGCTGGACCTGCTATGTCAATGTGAACCCAAGGCGTTTTTTCAGGGACAAACTTTTCAAGGAATAGCCCAGCTGTGATAGCTCCACCATACCTAGACTTTCCAACGTTTGAAAGGTCAGCGTTTGGAGCTTTAATATGCTCTCTTAAAAGGTCGTTAAACGGTAACTGCCACATCCACTCTCCCGTTTTTTCCGAAACTTTGAGTACTTCATCTATAGCCTTCTGGTCGTTTCCCATAACACCAGCAGTGTACTCTCCAAGGGCAACGACACATGCTCCTGTAAGGGTTGCCATGTCAATAATTAAATCTGGATTTTGTTCTGAAACATAACAGAGAGCATCGGCAAGGGTTAATCTACCTTCGGCATCTGTGTTGCCAACTTCAATAGTAGTACCGTTCTTAGCAGTCAGGATATCATCAGGTCTGTATGCCTTTCCATCTGGCATGTTTTCCGTTGCGGCGATAACACCATGAACCTCAACACCTTCAGGCTGAAGCTCTCCTAAAGCCTTAAAGATACCAAGAACAGCACATGCACCAGACTTATCAGACTTCATCCATCTCATATAATCGCCGGGTTTGATGTTTAAACCACCGCTATCAAAGGTTAATCCTTTTCCAACAAGCCCAATTTTTGTTTTTGAATTTTTCCCTTTATAGATAAGATGGATAAACCTTGGAGGATTTGCACTACCCTTTGCAACGGCTAGGAAAGCTCCCATTCCCATCTTTTCACACTCTTCCTCATCGTAAATCTTAACTTCAAATCCGTACTGCTCTGCAAGCTCTTCTGCAATTTCTGCCAACTTTTCCGGATTTATAACATTTGGAGGTGTATTTACAAGCTCTCTTGTAAAGTTTTGGGCTTCTGCAAGAACTTTTCCAACTTTTACTTTTTCTTCTATATCTTTCTTTTTCTTTCTGGTAATACGTAAAGTTATCTGTTTTACTTTAAAGTCATCCTTTTTCGTTTTGTATTTGTCAAACTTGTACTGCCCGAGTATCGCTCCCTCTACAACTGCCTGGGCTATATCTTCTTCCTTTCCTTTAATACCAGATGTAAAATCTTTTACGTCTATCTGGATTTTATCTGCGTTTAAATTTTTTGCAAACCTAACGATGTTTGCGGCAACTCTTCTGGCCGTATCTAAGTCTGCTTTTTTCTTAGAACCTGCTCCCACAAGTACAACGTAATCTGTATGTAATTTTCCTAAAGTAGGAACTACTAATGTTTTGCCAATTGAACCGTCAAATTTTTGTAATTTTTTCAGTTTTGAAATTGCCCCATCTAGTTGGCTATCCAAAATAGCAAGTTCTCCATCTAGTTTCTTTGTTTCCGAAAACACAGGAATGAATAGAGCATCTTCTCTTGCCGATATCAGTTTTCCACCGTTTACTTTAATATCCATTGCAAGTACCTCTTAATAGTAATTATTTTAAATATTATAATAACACCAAAATTTTAAGGAGTTTAGTATGAAAGTTAACAGATTTCCTAAAATGGCTGCTCTGCAAAAATTTAGAGCTTTAAAGCTCGGTTATGATAAAGATTTGGCAGAAGCAATAGGTATAGCAGAAGCCCTAAAGTACGCAATTTTCAAGAGAATGGCCCAATCTCCTAAAACGTATCAAGAAGCCGAAGAAAAGAAAAAAACTGAAGAAGTTAATTTAGATTGGAATACGTTTAAAATTTTTAAACTTGCCGCAAAGGATGGTCTTCCTTACGTTGGAGGAAAAGTTGAAACATCAAAGGACTATCAAAAGGAGATTTTCTCTAAATGGGGTGAAGAAGGAGGACAAAAGATTGAAGAGTGGGCTAAAAACGTTATAGAAAAAACTCCAGAAGAACTACTAACCGACGAGCAAAAATTTTTTAAAAAGGTGTGGGTTCCCCACAGGGATGACCCTATAGAAGTTTAAAAGAGTAAATCGTAAAGGACTCCTCCAACTACAGAACCAACAAACCAGACAGCAACGTACAGCAAAGCTAAAGGTTTTGGGAAAAATTTAAATGTTGCTGAGATGGTGGGTATACATATACCTGCAGACGCAAGCATAAACGTTAAGGCCTGTCCCGGAGTAAGTCCCAAGTCCATAAAAGATTTTGCGATAGGTATTTCCTCTCCAGAACAAACGTAAATAGGGATGGATACTGCTGCTATGAAAAGATAAGAAAGTGGAAAGCTTGCAAATTTTTCAACAATGGTTGGAGGAATAAGAACAGAGACAAGGGCAGCTATTAAAAGACCTATTAGAACGTACTTTCCAGTATCTATAAAAATCTCTTTAAACGCATTTTTAAACGCTTCCCATCTGCTAACCTGACTTCTTCCTGAAAAAAAAGGCAAAGATGGAGGTTTTTTGAAGGCAAACTCCACTATATATGCAACTATCAGAGCTACTAAAAAAGCAAACACAAAGCGAAAAATTGTTAACTTCCATCCAAAAAGTCCAACCATAAGGAAAAAGATTACAGGAGATAAGGTGGGAGCAGTTATTAAAAAAGCTATTGCAGGAGCATAACTCTTAGAGAGGGAGTTTATGGTTTGGGCTATAGGTATCATAGAACAAGAACACACAGGAGCCGACGAACCAAAAATGGCAGTGATAATTGGAGACAAAAACCTTTTATTTACAAACTTTCTAATGAAGTTAAAACTTAGATACGACTGGATTAAAGCCCCAAAAACTGTAGCGATAAAAAAGTAGGGCAGTATTGAAACTGCGTAGTGTATAAACTTATAAAAAAACTGCTGGATTAAGCTTGCTACATCTATCATACCTTCACCTTTTAGCTTAAATGCTTACTACAAATCATAATCAAACCATAATTATATTACCTGACAAAAATCATTGGGGTGTATAAGCAGCAAACTTAATATAAGTAATATCAAATTAGAGTAAGGAGGTGGCTAACATGCCAAAAATAAACAGCTACGTAGATATTTCTACAATTGACAAAGAAGCAAAAAGAGACTTTATCGACAGACACTCTCCATTTGTTATCGTTGAGGACACTCCTGTAAAAGGACAAAAACTAAGAGTTAAAGTAAGAGTGGGTCAAGAGTACTGCCACCCAGACGATTTCGACCACTACATCGCTTGGGTACAACTTTGGGATGGAGATACGTTCTTAGCACAAGCTAACTTTGTTCCTGGCGTACAAGGAAACCAATGCTCTCAAGCGGAAGTTGACTTTTACATCGTTCCTACTAAAAAGAAACTAAAACTACAGGCTATGAGCTACTGTACTAAACACGGTCTCTGGCAAGGTCCAGAAGTGGAGCTAGAGGTACAGGAAGCTGAAGCAGGCGTAGGAGCCTAAATAAAAAAGCCCCCTTTTGGGGGTTATCTTAATTTTCTTTTTCTTATCAAAGAGAAATCTTTTTTTCTATTTTCTTTAATCCATCTGTAGGCATCAGGGATAAACTCAATTAAATCTGTAGCCTTTAAACTCTCAACGCCAACATTTTCAACTGCCAAATCTCCAGAAAGCCCATGTAGATAAACTCCAGTTTTTAACGCCTCTTTTACAGGCAGTCTATTTATCAAAGCCCCCAGTATTCCCGCTAAAACATCACCAGTTCCAGCTTTAGCCATACCTTCGTTTCCACGGATAGAATAATATAACTCTCCATCTGGAGTAACTATCAACGTTCTTGAAAACTTAACAACCAGATAAACGCCTGTTTCTTCTATAAAACCTCTAACGTATTCCTCAAGGTTTTCTTTTAATTCTGACGTCGGTACTCCGGTAAGTCTTGAAAACTCTCCTAAATGGGGGGTTAATACGGTTGGGGATGTTCTGTTTTTTAACTTTTGTTTAAAATCAGGTATCTGTATTAAGCTGTTTATGCCATCTGCGTCGAAAACAGTAGGTTTATCTAAGAATAAAACAGTTTCTACAAGCTTTTTTGTACCTTCAGACACGGACATTCCCATCCCAACGGTTAGCGATGTAAACTTTCCATTTTGTATAACGCTTTGTAAAAACTCACTCGCATTCTCAGAAAAAACGCCTTTATCACAAGAGGCTGGAACTGACATTTCTTCTATAAGGGTTGTTTCTACAACCGGGTTTATACACTCGGGGACAAAGGCTGTTGTTAGACCTGCTCCTGCTTTTGTAGACGCTTTTGATGCCATAATAACGGCTCCAGATTTTCCAACGCTTCCACCTACCACAAGATTGTGTCCGTAAGTGTACTTATGACTATCTTTTTCTCTTTTTGGAAGAGTAATGTCTTGGGGCATAAGGACAAATCGTTTAACATTCTCAACGTACCTATCGTCAATAGATATATCCACAATGTAAACATCTCCACAAAACTGGGCTGCTGGGTAAAGGATATGACCTATCTTTGGATAGGCAAAGGTTATAGTCGTAGATGCCTTTATAAAATCACCTTCAATTTTTCCTGTATCTGTAGAAAGTCCAGATGGAATATCAACAGACACAACAGGTTTTCCATACTGGTTTATAAGTTTTATAGCCTCAGCCCTATAACCCTTTACAGGAGGTTTAAAGCCTGTACCAAAAATCCCATCAACGACAACCTCTGTTTCTATTAAAAGCTCCCCCAGCAAATCAAGTTTATCCTCGGTTATGAAGATAGGTTCTAAGCCTAGCTTTTTTAGAATATCTAAATTTTTTTTGTTATCTAGAGAAAGTTTATTTTCATCT
>JALUFA010000055.1 GCA_027052485.1 Hydrogenothermaceae bacterium | reverse complement strand
TAAAGGAAAATTTGCAAGTATGATATACCAGCTATACCTACAGATGAAACAGGGGAAAAACCCAAGGGTTTTCAAATGGGGAGAGCAAAAACGGGACTTTGTGTATGTGAAGGACGCAGTTGAGGCAACAATACTTGCTACACAGGCGCCCCACTCAACAGTTTACAATGTGGGAAGTGGGGAAGCCCGTTCATTTAACGATGTTATCAGTATCTTAAATAAAGTACTGGGAACCAACTACGAAACTGAATACTTTGACTGCCCTTACGATTTTTACCAGGAGTACACACAGGCAGACATGAGTAAGATAAAAAAAGAGCTGGGCTTTGTTCCAAAGTATAATCTGGAAAGAGGTATAGAAGAGTACGTTAACATCCTTGAAGGCAAAATTCAGGAGAACCTATGAAAAAAATAAAAGTAAAAGTTCCTGCAACGTCGGCAAATCTTGGGGCAGGCTTTGACACGCTGGGGGTTGCCCTAACCCTTTATAACGAGTTTATCATTGAAGAAAGTGATTCTATTCAGATAGAAACTGTACCTAAAATCAAAGAGCTAGAAAACCCGGACAAAAACTTATTTGTGAAGGTTTTAAAGGCAGCCTGCGAGTACAACGGAAATGAGTTCCACGGTGCAAAAATCACTCAGATAATTAACGTACCGGTAGCAAGAGGCCTTGGTAGCAGTGCAACGGCTATAGTTGCGGGAATTATTGCAAGCTTTTTTGTTAACAACAAAACTTTAACAGATGAAGATTTTTCCAAAATAGCTTATCAGTTTGAGTCTCATCCGGATAATCTTCTACCGGCGTGGAAGGGAAATCTTATAACGGCCACCGTTGATAACGGAAAAACCTACTATTCCCAGATTGATTTTCCTGATGATTTAAAAGCAGTTGTTGTTATTCCGGATTTTGAGCTATCAACTGAGGAAGCCAGAAGGGTTTTACCAAAAGAGGTTTTTTTAGAAGATGCTATTTTCAATATACAGAGGGTTTCACTTTTTTTAGCAGCTTTAACAAATAAACAGTACGACCTTTTAAAAGTTTCAATGAATGATAAGCTCCATCAACCATACAGAAAAAAGCTCATTCCCGGTTTTGATTATGTCGTAAATGCTGCTTTAGAGGTAGGAGCACTAGGGGTATCTTTAAGTGGGGCAGGCAGCAGTATGATAGCCCTAGCTGATAAAAACTTTGATGCCATAGGAAAAGCTATGGTTGAGGCATTTAAAAATGCAGGGGTAAACGCTACATATAAGGTCTTAGATATAGATAAAAGAGGAGCAACGGTAGAAGTTTTAGCCTAGCTGCTCCCTTAGATATTCCTTTATCTGCTTTTTATCTTCAAAAGTTTTTAAAACATTTATCAAACTTGCCACTTCATGGTATAGCTCTTCGTCCCCGATTAGCTGTTTAAGTTTTTGTCCAAGAGTTGACTCTTCTAAGTTTAGCTTTTCAAACTCCACACTCTCAAACTCTTCAACATACTGGAGATTAAATCTTACGTGTAAGAGCTTATCCTTTATTCCGCTGCTTTCTAATGCTTCAAGGATATCTTTAGGGTTTAACTTCTTAACAGACCCTTTTACTATCAAAACTGGCATTTTTAGGGAGTTTTCTAACGTTTCCTCTATCCGTTGTTTTACGCTTTCCAAAAATAAGCCTAAATCATCATCTTTTATCTCTTCAAAAATAAAAGGACGTAAACTTTTTAACTGGATAAATGTTGGCTTAAATCCATCTGGGTCAACATCTACTATAAACACTCCTTTTGGGTATCTACTTTCATTTTGGTTATAGGCTGTAAACTCGGTGGAGCCAGGCATAACGACCGTTGAATTATTCACTTTAAAAGGTTCCTGCCTTATGTGGTAATGACCTATCCCAATGTAATCAAAACCATCTGGCAGGTCTGAATATATATTAAGATGTGAGTTTGGGAAAAACGGAGAAAACTCCTGATGAAGCAAAAGAATATGGGGGAGATTTTTGTTATTTCTGCCGGCTATCTTTTCCAAGATTGTCTTAAATGATATGTGCCTTAAGTTTGAACGGAATATATACTTTAGTCCTGATATCAAAACACCTTCAAACTCAACTGAGCCGTCTCCATCAACCAGCTTAAGACCAAAATTTTCAAGTATAGATAAAGGAGAGATATCCCTAACCCTACTTGACCTGTCATGATTACCTGAGATAGCAAACATAGGTGTATTTTTCAAACGGGATAAAGCATTTATTGCATCTAAGATAGTTTTATTTGAAGGTCTGGAGGTGTGAAAAAAATCTCCCGTATGAATTATAAAATCCACATTGTTTTCTAATGCTATATCTACACATTCGTTGAATGCATCTAAAAAGTCTTCCCCACGCTCTTGAAGTCCATACTGGTTGTACCCAAGGTGGGTATCACTTATATGCAAAAACCTCACTTGCAATTTTCCCCTTCACAGTTTTTGCCAAACAAGGCTTGGAATACTTTATCAGCAGGACAAAAACCGGTCAATGCTGAAACTAAAAGCATTAATATCATAAACCAGATTATGTACTCCCCCCACTTAAAGCCTAAATGCATTAAAACCAGTGCCGTTATTAGCAGTATAGCCATAAAAAATCTTTGAGCTCTCATAGGTGTCATTTGATTTTGCCTCCATAAAATTTTGATAAAGGATTATAAATCAATATACGCCGAAAATGTTATAATTAAAACAAAAAGGAGGTTTTGCCTTGAGAAAGGTTGCTTGGAGTGTTACACATCAGGAGTTTATCATATCAGACCATTACTACTTCTCAAAATTACAAAGATACGCAAAAGAGGCAGGTATACAAATAGATGAGGTTGATGAATTTGAAAAGTTTGCCAACTATGACACTATCATCTTTAACTATCCCGAAATACCATTTAAAACTGAAGAAGTAGATTTTATTGAAGAATTAGTAAAAAAAGGTAAAACTGTCGGTATTTTTGGATACTATAAAAACGAGGATAATATAGCTGATACATGTAATACTATGTCAGAAAGATTTGGTATCAGATTTAACGGAGACATAGTTATTGATAACATAAACAACTACGATAACGACAATCTATTTATCGTTACATCTGACCTTTACAATCTGACTGATAACATAAACAAGGTAATGCTTGCATGTACCGATACAATCATTACAACAAAACCTGAGGTTAGATTTTTAGTTCACGGTGAGGATACAGCAGAGTCAAAACTAGAAGAAGATACTCTGTTCTTTGCCGAGTATGTAGACCCAGAAAGCGGTGGAAAGTTCATCGGTGGTGGAACATGTGTATTCTGGGATAACTATTCAATTGACCTTTTTGACAACAAGGAGTTTAGTTTAAATCTGTTAACAAGATAGGAGGAAGAATTCCTCCCCCTTTCTTTAGGTTATAAATATGCATTCAAACTTTCAAAATCTCAAACCCGAAATTCTAGAACAAAACTTTGCATTTTTGTTTAAAGATAAAACCTTAAAGCCGGTAAGACGATATTATGTTATCCGCTTGGATAATCTAGTAGGTATAGAAAGACAAAAACAAAAACTCTTAAAGAACACCCAAAAGTTTGTAAAGGGGCTACCAGCAAATAATGCTTTACTATGGGGAGAAAGAGGAACTGGAAAGTCGTCCCTTGTAAAGGCAGTAGCCTACCACTTTAAAGATGAAGGAATGAAAATCATACAGGTCTTAAAAAGAGATTTAATGAATGTTTTAGACTTATATGATCTGATATATGAATTTCCCCAGTATAAATTTATTCTCTTTATAGACGACCTGTCCTTTGAGCCTCATGAAGAAGAGTTTAAAGAGATAAAAACAGTACTCAATGGAACCATTCAAGCTGTGCCGGAAAATCTACTTTTTTATGTTACCTCTAACAGAAAAAATCTTGTGCCGGTAAGTTTTTCAGAAAGGCAAATGGAAGATGATACCAGAGCCGTAGACCTTATAGAAGAAAGGCTTTCGCTAGTTGATAGATTTGGCCTTAGGATTGGCTTTTTCAGTATGGATAAAGAAACATTTATGAAGACTGTTGAGATGTACGCACAGATTTTCAATATAAACCTTCCTAAAGAGGAACTTTACAAACGCGCCAAGGAGTATATTGCAGAGGTAGGAAAGCTAAACGGAAGAGCAGCCCTCCAGTTTATCAAGAGTTTATGATATTTTTATGGGCTTCCTCCCACACCTTTACAGCCTCTTTACACTCTTCAACTGTAGGTACCAGAGCTATTCTGAAAAACTGGCTCTCGCATGTCCCATTATTAATTTCAATTCCAGCACAAAAGTTTTCGCCAATAGATGCAACAATTCCATGCTCTAGCAGATTTTTTACATAATCTTTTGCCGATATACCATTTGGAGCTTTAATCCAGAAATAGAACGTTGCTTTTGGATATAGATACTCAAGACCTATCCTATCAAAAAATTCCTTAAAGATATTTCTTTTTTCTTGAAATATTTTATTTCTTTCTAAAACGTGTTTATCATCCGACCATGCAGCTATTGCTCCCTCTTGGATGAACTCAGGAGTTGCCACTCCAAAGGAGGTTCTGTACTTTTTGTACTTTTGGATAATGTTTTTATCTCCTGCCACAAAGCCAGACCTATATCCCGTCATACCGCTTCTTTTTGAGAGAGAATGAAAAGCAACAACATTTTTATCACCTATTTCAAGGATTGACGGGGGCTTTTCCTCAAAGTAAAGGTCTATATAACACTCATCGCTACACAGAATAATATCGTACTGGTTGCAGATATCGTAAACATCTTTAAGGTAGGCTTTATCAGCCATAGCACCGGTTGGATTGTGGGGGTAGTTTATCC
>JALUFA010000054.1 GCA_027052485.1 Hydrogenothermaceae bacterium | reverse complement strand
AACGGGAACTGTTAAACTAGCATTTATAAAAGATATAACCCGCTTTGAAAACTTAATTGAGCGAAACTTTGACGATAGCAGCATAGATGAAGATGATTTTGAAGAAGAAAAAGAAGAACAGCCAGAGCAACCTGTTGAAAACAAAAGTATGGACTTTTTAATGGATGATATGGAGTTTGAAGAAGAGGAGGATATAAGCTTTTAATGGAACTAATAATGAAACTTTTAGAGCATATTGGGGGAATGACAATACTCTTTTTACAGGCTGTAAAGTTTATCTTTGTAAACCCTCCTAAAATAAAACACATAATAAAGCAGATGGCAGAAATTGGTGCAAATGCAGCTCCTTTGATAGCTATTACAGGTTTTTTCACAGGTGGAGTTTTAGTAGTTGAAACCTATCCAACCTTCCATAAGTTTAACGCCGAGTTCTTAATAGGTGCGTTGGTATCCCTATCGTTAGCCCGTGAAGTTGCTCCAGTACTGGTGGCTCTACTCGTTACCGCCCGCTCAGGTTCTGCAATGGCCGCAAATATTGGTACAATGAGGATTACAGAGCAGATAGACGCCCTTGAAGTTCTGGCAGTAAACCCTATCAGATACCTCATCACCCCAAGACTTATAGCTGCTATTATTGTTGTCCCTCTTCTTACACTTCTTTCAATCTTTTCTGGAATTCTTGGAGGATACTTTGTGGGGGTGCATTTGTACTCAATAAATCCTTACCTTTTCGTTGAAAAGATGAAAGATTTAACAGAGCTTTACGACATCCTCGGAGGTCTTTATAAGTCCATAGCTTTTGCGATTGTTATAACAATTGTTTCTACTTACTTTGGCTATATCGCAAAAGGTGGTGCCGAGGGAGTTGGTAAGGCTACCACAACAGCGGTTGTTGTTTCATCTGTTCTTATCCTAATCCTTGATTACTTCTTAACATCTTTAATTTATTGATGACCTACACCTACGACTGGAAGATAAAAGAAACACCAGAAGATTTCATTGTAAACGAGATTGCTTATCATAAACTTACCGAACTAGGCAATTATTATCTATACCAACTTATAAAGAGGAATTTTGACACTACAGTCATTGCCGGTAAGTTTAACCTGTCATACGCAGGGCTAAAAGATAAAAGAGCTTTAACGTTTCAGTATGTCAGCAGTGAAAACTTCCTCGGAGATGTTGTTTCTCATAGAGAAAAGGAAAGTTTTTTTATCCTCAGATTTTTAGGTAAAACCGATAAGAAGATAAAAATCGGAAACCTTGAGGCAAACAGATTTAACATCAGGATAAAGCCTTACCAAAAGCATATAAAACCTGTTGACTTCTTTGTTAATTACTTTGATACCCAAAGGATAAAACCCTCAAACATTGAAAAGGGAAAAAAGCTGCTTTTAGAAAGCAGGAAGCTTTCAAATCTGGAAGAGTTTTTCATTGATAGTTATCTTTCTTTTCTATGGAATAAATCTCTAGAAGAATATCTAAAGGCTAATACTGAAGGTATTTATTTAGAAGACAAAGGCTTTAAAATCTTTATTCCAGAAAACTTGCAAATAACTCCTAACTACTGGCCTATACTAGGATATAAAGTAAAATTAGAAGAAAGTGCTCCTTTTTATGAAAAGGTTTTAGCTGAAGAAGATTTTTCTCTAGAGTGTATCCTAAAAATTTTAAAAAAAAGAAGAATAAAGGGAAGCTACCGAAGAGCTTTAGAGAAGGTTTTTGATTTTTCTGTTTATGGTGGTTATGTAAACTTTACCTTAAAAAGAGGAGCATACGCGACGATGCTCCTAAAATTCTTATACGCAAAAAATTTAATATTTAAGAGATGAAGTCTTTATATGCCAAAAATTGCATATTTGAGGTATAAAAGCCCCAATGCTACTATAACGGTTATTATTGTAACGGGTGTTCCCATCTTTAGAAAATCTACAAAAGTTATGGGATAACCTTCTCTTTCCGCAAGTCCGGCAGCCACCACGTTTGCAGAAGCTCCGATTATAGTTAAGTTTCCTCCTAGACAAGCTCCTAAAGCTAAAGCCCACCACAGTGGCTCAGTATCCCACGGAACCGTTTTTGCAAAATCAATTAAAACGTTAGCCATCGCCATTGTAAATGGAATGTTATCAACAATACCCGAGATTAAAGCTGACAACCCACCTAAGATTAGTATTCCTGACATTGGGTCTGTAAGGTATTTAGCGATAATCTTTGCTACCTCTTCAAAAACCCCTGCATGCTCCAAACCACCAATGACGATGAATAAACCCATAAAGAACATAAGGGTAGTCCACTCCACCCTTTCAAATATCTTTTCAGGGTCTTCTCTAGTCCAAAGGAGCAGTATAGATGCCATAAAAAGGGCAATAGTACCAGCCTCTAGGTGTAAAGTGTGATGAAGGAAAAACAGCAAAATTGTTATACCAAACACAATAAGGCCTTTTCTCATAAGTTTAATGTCATACTCAGCCTTTTGTTCTTTAATTATTTTTTCAATTACTGAAGGGTCTGTAATTGTAGGCTTTAGCTGTCCTAGCAGTTTCATATAAACTACAAAGGTTATAGTTCCTACTATATGGGTTATAAACACTATTGGAGCAAGGTTAACTATAAAATCGTTAAATGTAAAGCCACCTAACGAACCGATAATAATGTTTGGAGGGTCTCCAATTAGGGTAGCCGTACCTCCAATGTTAGAAGCAAGCACTGTTGCAATAACATAAGGTATTGGATTTAGTTTTAGTTTTGATGTTAAACCTATAAGTATAGGTATCATAAATAAAACTGTTGTTACGTTATCAAGAAAAGCTGATAAAAAGGCTGTCAAAGAGGTAAAGACAAGCAAGATTTTTAAAGGTTCACCTTTTGTAAACTGAAGAGCTTTTAGAGAAAGTATAGAAAAAAATCCACTTTCAATGAGAACAGAAACAATAACCATCATACCAAGGAGAAGGAAAATTGTATTATGGTCTATTGCTTCCCATGCCTGCTTTGCACTTAAAATTCCGATAAACACAGCTGTAAAACCGCCAAGAAGTGCAGCAGGTACCCTGTGGAAAAACTTTTCAAGGATTATCATGACGTATGTTCCAACAAATATGGCTATGGAAAGCCAGAAAAGTAGGTCTTTTGTCACATGGATACCGAATAGTTCTAGTAATGAGTGATGTTCCATCTGCAAACCCCTCTTAAAAGATAGCTATAGATATTTCAATATTTTCTAGGTAATCTTCTTCGTCATTTATGTGGTGGGAAATTATTCCTAAATCAAACTTGTTCTCGTGAAGATAAAACGGAATTTCTTTCTTCGGCTCCCCTGAAAGCACTACAAGCTCATAATCTTCCTGCGGGGCAATTTTATTTAGTATCTTTTTTATCTTATTTATTTTCTCCTGTTTCATTTGCTCTAGGATTTCTCTAGCCTCTTCTTCTGTATGGGTCTTTAAAAGAGCCATTTCATAGAACTCTTCGTAGAAAGAGTATATAAAGGTAGGTTTTACTTCCAGAGCTTTACAAAAGTTATAAGATGTTTGGGCGTAATCTGTAAAATCAAAATCATCTGGGAAGTCTATAGCTATTCCAATCTTACTAATAGCCTTTGTTTCATCAAGTATGAACAAAAAGTTGTTATCCTTAAACTTTTTTGCCAATTTTACATACTCAGGGTCTTTAAATATCCGTTTAAAAACATCTACATTTTCTTTATGAAGGGATATTAAGTCAGGTGAGTAAAGATTTATAACTTTTTCAATAGCCGAGAAAATATCTGTATCTATACACTCGTACCCTGCTATTGATGGGTCTATTGTGAAGATTTTAAGTTGGGCGTTTAGCTTTTTTGAGATATCTTCTATGAGTGGTAGAAGGTTTAAATCTCTTTTTTCTTCAATAATAAAGGCTATTTTTTCAATATTCATAAGCACATCCCCTTCCTTATGTAATCAAAAATGTAATTTACTAAAGATACAGAAAAAAGGCAACTTTACAGCTGCCCCATCTTTTTTGCTAGCTCTAAAAGTCTTCTTATTCTCTCTTCGGTAGGAGGGTGGGTTGAGAAAAGTTTTGCTAAAAAATCTCCCTTAAATGGGTTTACTATCATAAGATGAGCCGTTCCCGGATTTACCTCCTTTTCGGCTATGGGAGTTAGTTGTTTTGCTATATCTTCAAGTTTTTGTAAGGCCGAAGCTAGACATAAGGGACACCTTGAAATTTCAGCCCCTGTTTTATCAGCCGCAAACTCTCTGTATCTTGATATTGCCATCTGTATAATCATTGCTGCAATAGGAGCTAGTATGAAAAGCAGTATTGAACCTATAATGTCTCCTATTCCCCCTTCCTCTTCATCGTTAGAGCCAAACAGGTTCGACCAGAAAGCAAGTTCTGCCAGCATTGAAATTGCTCCACCAATAGTTGCAGCTATTGTGGCAATCAGAATGTCTCTATTTTTTATGTGTCCTAGCTCGTGGGCTAGTACGCCTTTTAACTCTTCTTTGGTAAGGACATCGAGGATACTGGTAGTAACTGCAACGGCTGCGTGGTTTGGGTCTCTACCTGTTGCAAATGCATTTGGAACATCAAGATTTACAATGTAAAGTCTAGGTTTTGGAATACCTGCATTTTGAGCCAGCCTCTCAACCATCTGATGCAGCCATGGAGCAGACTCGTAAGGTATCTCCTTTGCTCCGTACATAGCAAGAACCATTTTGTCTGAGTACCAGTATGTAATAAAGTTCATAACCATAGCAAAAATAAAGGCTATAATCATACCTTGCTGGCCGCCTAAAAGCTTTCCAACAAGGAGGAATAAACCTGTCAAAACACCAAGGAGTAAAACCGTCCTCAGATTATACATCT
>JALUFA010000053.1 GCA_027052485.1 Hydrogenothermaceae bacterium | reverse complement strand
TTCTGAAATGCTAGATGAAGTTGTAGAACTTAATGAGAAAAATGTAGAAAAGACAGAATCAGCCCATAAGTACAGTGAAGACGTTATTGAGTCTATGGAAGAACTTGTGAACTACTCTAAAGATTTGAAGAAGGTAGTAGAAACGTTAAACAAAAGTACAGAAGAAATAACGAACGTAATTTCTTTAATCAGAGACATATCAGACCAGACAAACCTCCTCGCTCTTAACGCTGCAATAGAGGCTGCAAGGGCCGGAGAACACGGGAAAGGATTTGCCGTTGTTGCAGATGAGGTTAGAAACCTTGCAGAAAGAACGAGAAAAGCTACAGAAGAAGTTGCAGCAAACATTGAAAAGCTAAAACAGGAAGCATCAGACATAAACAAAATTTCAGATACATTTGTCCTTAAAATAGACGAAGACGTAAAAGCCTTACGAAATCTTGGTGCTGCTCTTGTGGAAATTGTTAACAACGCTCAAACAATTGAAGAGAAAACTTCTAAAGTTAACTATATCATTAAAATTATCGTTGGAAAAATTGACCATATTTTACTTAAGGTTAAGGCTTACGAAGCAATCGCCCTTCACAAGAAAGAAGAGGTGGTTCCAGAAACAGAGTGTAATTTTGGAAAATGGTTTTCTTCAGAACTTATCTACCTTATCAAGGACAAAGGTATACTTGAAGACATTGCAAAACACCATAAAAACGTACACGACATGGTAAGAGAAGTTATTAAACGTGCCGTTGATGAGGGTATCATAGACCAGCAGATTGTAGAAATGCTTAAATCTATGGAAAACTCAAGTAAAGTGGCATTTGAAGAACTTGAAGAAATAATCAAAAAAGAGTTAGATAAATTAGCCAAAGAAAAAATAAAGAGATAATTGAATATTAAAGATAAAAACATCCTCATCACAGGAGCAGCCAGAAGGATTGGTACCTTTCTGGCACTGTCCCTTGCAAAAGATGGAGCAAACATTATAATCCATTACAATTCATCAGAAGATAAGGCCAAATCTTTAAAAAAGCAGATAGAGTCCCTAGGGAGAAAAGCCTTTTTAATAAAGACAAACCTTGAAGATGAAAAACAGGTTGAAAGTCTTGCATACCAAGCTTTAGAAAAGGTCGGAGCAGTTCACATACTTATTAACAACGCATCTATCTACTATCCTGTTGATTTTCTTAAGGATGATTTTAGCCAGCTTGATAGGTTTTATAAGATACACATAAAGGCTCCTTACATCCTATCACAAATCTTAGGAAAAAAGATGCTGGAGGTAAAAGAGGGAAGGATTATAAACATCGTAGATTACTCTCCTCTAAGACCTTACAAAGGCTTTGCGCCATACATAATAACAAAGGGAGGTCTTTTAACCTTAACAAAGGTTTTAGCAAAGGAGCTTGCTCCCCATGTCCTTGTAAATGCTGTTTTACCGGGGCCAATTGTTCCAGCTGAGGGAATAGAAGACCTTAAGAAACCCCTAGAAAAAACGGTTCTGAAAAAATGGGGAGGTGAAAAAGAGGTATACAAAGCTGTAAAATATTTAATAGAGACTGAATTTACTACAGGTGCGTTTATACCTGTGGAAGGTGGAAGATTGATTTGCTAAACTGGATAAAGTTTCTAGGAACAGGCGGTGGAAGGGTTGTTGTTTTTCGTCAGCTTCGCCAGTCTGGAGGTATGTGGCTAAGATTTTCTGGTGTTAACATACTAATAGACCCAGGTCCCGGAAGTCTTATAAGAATTTTTGAAAATGGACTTGAGCCTAAAGACCTCAATGTGGTAATCCTGTCCCATAGACACTTAGACCACTCATCAGATATAAATGCAGTTTTAGAATCGGCAACAGAAAGCACAAAAAAACCTATAGACTTACTGGTAGCCCCTAAAGACGCCCTTGAAGGAGAAGAGCCAGTACTACTAAAGTACCTTAGAAAGGGTATAAAGGATATTGTTTACTTAGATGAAAAAACCGACGTTTCATATAAAAACCTAGAGATTAAAGGTATTATCAAACATATCCACAGAGGAGCCGACACTTACGGAATAAATATCACGGATGATAAAAGCTCCTTTGTTTATGTGCCGTGTGGAAAGTTTTTTGATGATATGCTGTCAGCGTATCCTGCAAATGCAGATATAATGGTTTTTAACACAACCTTTGTTAAACCCAGAGGCAACGTGCAGCACTTATCGGCAGAAGACGTTAAAAAGATGGTTTCACATCTGAAGCCAAAAAAAGCGGTTATCACCCATTTTAGCGTTGAGATGTTAAAGGCAAACCCAAAAAGTGTTGCTGAAGATATCCAAAAGGAAACAAAAGTCCCAACTATTGCCGCTGAAGATAATATGAAATTAATCTTTTCATAAAGGGGTATCCCCATGAGAGTTCTTATCGTTGGTGGAGGTATCATAGGTCTTTCCATTGCACGAAACCTTATAAAGGCAGATGTTGAGGTTATTCTTATTGATAAAGGCCGTGTTGGTAGAAAAGCATCGTGGGTTGCAGGAGGAATGTTAGCTCCACAGGCGGAAGGTATAAGGGATAAAGACTTTCTACAGTTTTGTTTAGATTCTAGGGATATGTATGAGGACTTTTGTAGAGAGCTTGAAAAAGACACAGGGTTAGACACAGGGTACTGGAAATGTGGGATTTTAAAACTGGCTTTTTCGCAAGAGGAGCTGGATACACTAAAGGAAGATTTAGAATTTTTTAAATCTTTAGGTCTAAAAGGCCAGTTCCTAACAAGAGAAGAGCTAAAAGAAAGGTACCCTGACCTTGGAGAAGACGTTTTAGGTGGTGTTTTATACCCAGATGACGCTCAGGTAGACAATAGGAAGCTTGTTATAGCTCTTGAAGAGTTTGTTAAGAAAAATGCTAAGGTTTTAGAATATACACCTGTAAAGTGGATAGAAACAGCAGAAGGAAAATTTAAGTCTGTAATAACAGATAGTGGTGAAATAGAAGCTGATATATGTGTTATAGCTGCCGGTGCGTGGAGCGATGATTTTGGAACGCCTGTTTACCCTGTAAAGGGAGAGATGCTAGCTTTAGGTATAGACAGGTCAAATATTGACAGGGTACTTTACAGCTCGAGGGCTTATCTAATACCTCGTAAAGACTATCACCGTTTAGTGGTAGGAGCTACACAGGAAAACGTTGGGTTTAAAGATGGGAACACGGTAAAGGGTACTTTACAGCTTTTAAACGGTGCCGTATCAACGCTAAAAAATCTGTATGATAAAGATATACTTGAGCTTTGGTTTGGTTATAGACCTGCAACCGATGATGAGCTGCCAATTCTTGGTGAGGGGAATATAAAAAATCTCATATATGCAACAGGCCATTACAGAAATGGTATTTTACTTGCCCCAATCACAGCAAAAATCATAACAAAGTATATCTTAGATGGGATACAAGATAAGTACCTGAAACTTTACTCACCACTTAGGTTTAAAGGAGAAAATAGATGAGATATAAAAAGTTTTTAGACCTTAATCTTTCTGAGCTAGGAGTAGGTACTTACCTTGGGAACCCAGACGAGCAGACAGATAAAAACTACTATGAGACCATTAAGCTAGCTTTAGAAAAAGGCGTAAACGTTGTAGACACTGCGATTAACTACCGTAATATGAGAAGTGAAAGGGTCATTGGAAACGTTTTATCTGAAGTTGGAAGGGAGAAGGCAGTTATTTCTACAAAAGGAGGATATCTAGCTTTACCTCCAGATGTTAGCGATGCTACGGCTTGGTTTAGGGAAACTCTCGTGAAAACTGGTATCGTTAATCCTAACGATATAACCGAAACGGGAAATGTACTAACAAAGAATTATATAAACTGGGCTTTCCACAAAAGTTTAGAAAACCTAAAAACTGACTACATAGATGTTTACTATCTGCATAACCCAGAAGACCAACTTTTAAAGTTTTCTAGAGATGAATTTTACAAAAAACTGGAAGATGTATTTTCTCTGCTAGAAGAGTTCGTAAAGCAGGGAAAGCTAAAGTACTACGGCTTAGCCACGTGGAACGGTTTTAGGGTACCTCCAGATAACAGGCAGTACTTAAACCTCAAAGAGATAAAGGATATCGCTGAAAAGGTAGCCGGAAAAGATAACCATTTTAAGTTTATCCAGCTTCCATACAATATTGCAATGACAGAAGCTTACACTTTGAAAAACCAGAATATTGATGGTGAAAATCTATCAACGTTAGAGACTGCAGAAAAGCTTGGTATATACACTTATATAAGTGCACCTCTTTTACAGTCAAGATTGATTAGACCTGTTGCTCCAGAGATTTTACAGATGTTTGGGGTTAATAAACCTTCCCACATTCCTATCCAGTTTGTCAGAAGTACTCCTGGTGTTGGAACGGTTTTGATAGGAACCAGTAAAAAGCATCATCTCCTTGAAAATCTAGAGATAGAAAATGTACCACCTCTTAGTAGAGAACAGATAGAGGCATTGTTAAGAAAAGGGGCATAAGCCCCTGAAGTCTTACTGTCTTTCTTTTGTGTGGGTAGATTTTGTTTGCATTTTTTGGATGTGTTTTTCAAGGGATTCAAATAGAGACTTAGTAGCTGTTTCTTTCTTGATTTGTTTTTCAAGAGACTCAATCTCTCTTATGAGAGGCTCAATCTCTTTTTCCGTTCTAATGTATCCAAGTACTTGAGCCAGTTTGATTTTTCGCTTAGCCTCTTCTAGGAGTTTTTCTGCCTTTTTAGGGTTTACTTTAAACACTTTCTTAGCGTCTTGAACCAGTATTAGAGCTTCTGCTATAGGTTTTGGAATAATTACTTCTTCAATCTCTATAGAACCTAGAGCAACGTTTAACGCTGCAAGTGCATTTTTTACATCACCTTTTTCCAATAGCTGGTAAGCTAGCTCTACAGCTCTGGTATAGATATCAAGTGGAAGATAGTGGGTTTGAATGTCTATCTCGTTTCTTAAAAGTTCTAAGAGGTCTCTTGCTGTTGGTATGTCGTTTTGCTGGCAAGCTTTTTTGGCTTTTTTTAGTATTTCTTTTGCCAGTTTAATGTCATCAACTCCATCAATCTCAGTGATAACAACACTTATTGGCAGTTTGGCGAGTTTTTCTTGGTGAAGTGTTTTTAGATGATGTAATTTCTTTTTGATATCTTCCATAAGTTTTTTTGCTTCTTGAACTTTCCCTTGGGCAAGCAGTATAAGTACCTGCTGGGTTTCTTGGTAAGCCTGTAGAGCTTCTTGGATTATTTTATGGGCTTCCTGTGCTTGTATGCTTTGTGCTGACCTTTTACCTGCAGACTGGATTAACTGATTTGCACTTTTTTCAGCTTGAGCAAAGGAAAGTCCAGCTGTCATTAGCACCGCTGATGTGAGAGCCAATACTTTACTTTTCATCCTTTCCCTCCTGTTTTTCCATCTCTTCTATCTCTTTGAGTAGTTCTTTTAGCTTTTCTATAGCTTCTTCTTTTGTAACTTCAATCATCAAAACACCTGTGTTAAAAAAAAGACGCCTCCCAGAAGGGAGGGTCTCAAGCCATTTTAAAGTGGTTTCTATGGTTTTTTTATCCATGATTTCACCTTACTATTTTTGTTGTTTTCCTTCTTCCTGACCGAGTTCTCTTGTTTTTTGGAGAATTGCTTCAATTTGGATATAAGCTTCTGCAATAGCTTCTTCAAGAGTTTGTCTTAATGCTTCTAGTGCAGCGATTTGTGTGGCGATTTGAGCTACAGCTTCATCGTATTTGAGTTCAGCAGAAATTCCTGAACCGATAGTGATGATAACTTTTTCAGGGTCTTCAATTTTAGCTTCGATAGCTGCAATTGAACCAACTGGAATAATGATGTTTTTGCCTTTTCCAAGTTGTTTTAGAGCTGCGAGAGTTTTGATGATGTTTCTGTACTCAGTGATAGTTTCATTGATTACAGCAATTTCAGCTCTTAAAGCTTCAATTTGGGCTATATAGCCTTTTAGTGCTTTGTTGAGCTCTTCAATAGAGAGCTTTTTCTCTTGCTTTTGTTCCTTTTGCTCTTTTTGTTCTGCCATGGTACTTACCTCCTAAAGATTTTTATTTTTTAATAGAGTTTGTCAATAATGTGAATTACACCGTTTAAACACGGTACGTTTGCAAGAGTTACCCTTGCAGTATCATTAATGTAAAAGTCCACTTTACCCCCACCAACATCCATATCTAGGTTATCTTCATCTTTTATATGGCAAATTACTTTAAATTTAAGCTCGTAGCCATTTCTGCTCTGGATGCTTCCCTTTTCCGCAATCTGGTGTATACGGTAAGTGTCGTTGATTATGTATCTGTTTAACACTTCTCTTGCTTTGACAGGGTCTTTTAACGCTTCTTTAAATTCTTTTAATTTTTCTGGATCGCTTGTGTCTATTGCCTCATCTGTAGGGACAAATACAGTAAAAGGTCCACCTGTTATAAGCTCTTCCTTCATCCCTGCAGTTTCAATAAGATGGATGAAGTATGGGAACACTCCACCTTCTAAAAGTCTGTTAAAGATTGTTGATGGTGGTGTTGAAAAGTCTAAAATAGCCATTTTACTCCGCACCTCCTTCTTTTTTTAGTTCAGCCCATCCTGTTGTTTGTTTTTCTCTTGGCAGGTATAAAACGTATCTAGGCCTAATATCTAATTTATGCTCTTTTAAAAATTTTTCCCGTACTTCTTTTATTCTCCAGAAGAACAGTAGATTTCCTTTAAACTTGTTTTCAGTCCACATTCCTATTCTTAAAGGTGCTTCCCAGTTTTTCATCTCGGTAAGTAAAGGTTTGTAGAAAATGTCCACCAATGGGTGGTCTTTTAACATTGTCATTTCCATGTGAGCCAGTCCTTCTGCGTAAGAGTGGGCTATAGCCTTCACCTTTTCCCAGTTGTCTATATGGATATCTATCTCTAACGTGTCCTGATAGATTTCAGTTTTAAAACCTTTTACATCTATCCACTCTTTCAAATCGAAAACTTCAATGTACTCTTCTTTTATTCTTTCAGGGTTAAGGTATATTTTTTCCTGTATTTTTAGGTTTTCAAATATTGGGTACTTGTTGAAGACAAGCTCTCTAACCTTTTCTACGACTTCCTTTGGGTCTAATTCCTTTTTAAGGAGATAATTTTTTACTTTATTTTCTATTTCTTTGTCTTTTTTTATGTAGTAGTAAACTGCTGCAGATTTAAGGGCGTTTTCTATAACCGAGGAAGGTACGTAAGGTTTTCCTTCCTCGTCTCTTAAAAAGCCCTTTCTGCTAAATACAAAAGGAGTCCAGTTTAGAAGGAGCATTTTCCCTTCCCCCATTACTTGAAGGCAGCCAGTAGTTTATCTGCCTTCTCTGCAATGTTAATGTCAAACAGTGCTATTGTTGGAAGTAGCCATGAAACTCTAAATCTTGCATCCCCGTCTTTGTTTTCTCCCCAGTAAGATAGCGCCACCCGTCCAAATCCTGCATCCTCTTCTACGTCTTTTGCCCCTCTTAAAAATCGTCTAGCCACGTTTGGCAGCTGTTCGTAAGGTACAGGTTTACCTTCCTGACCTCTCTGTTTCACCAGCTCCGTAGCCGTTCCAACGTTTCTTAACGCCTCTATTAAGTGGTGTAGTTTATGTTTTTTAAAGTATGCAAGTAGAACAGCTCCAGCTGGTACGCGTAGAATTTCAATGTTCTCCTCTCCCTCTCTTAGTTCCCCAATGAGATATGCCCTACCTTGGAACATCTCTATGTGGGCAAATATCTTTTTGTTTTTTGGAAGTTCATGGATGATTTCTTCTACTTCGTACTTTATTTCGTCTTCTTCGTATGATTCTCCCACATCCCTTTTTCCTGTTTCTGCTGTAAAAAACGTTTGCACTCCATCCTTTTTACCAAATAAAAGGTCAAATCCCCATCTTTTTAAAGCTTTTAGCTTAAACTCCCTCTCTTTTTCTGGTTGTCCTAGCGTTTCAAACACAAGTGTATTTAAAGCTTGTAGTTCTCTTAGTTGGAATAAATCCACCTTTTACCCTCCATTTTTGTTATTTGTTATACTTATAATTTATGCTATAAATTTTTATTGTCAATTAAATTTATCATAAAAATATAAAATTATCTTAAATAAATATACTAAAGTTTTGAAAGTTAGCACTTTAGCTTTTTATTTTAAAAATGGAGAGATTTTGATATCTTGGCAATACAAAAAGAAGGCCAAGGGGAAACTAAGCCTTATGTAGATATATTTAATGTCGTTGAGATACGATATTATATAGGTCTAACAGTTTTTGAACTATTTCATATGAAGACTCATACATTTTTGAAACGTACTCGTATGCTTCCTCTTCTTTACCTTCCTGTGCAGCTTCTATAGCTCTTATTCCAAAACTGTGAAGGCGGGCGTGGGGTTCTTCGATTGAGTTAAAGATTTCTAAAGCTTCTTTTCCGTATTTATCTATTTCTTGCTTTCCTTGGGAGTAGTACCATTTTCCTAAAGCGCATTGGGTATGGTCTGTTGGTTTCCAATCTGTCTTTCCTTCCAGAGCTTTGGCTACGTTATCCATAAATATCGCGTGGTCTATTATTCTTTTTAAAAGCTCTATATCTAGTCCTTGGAGACCTTCTACAAGTTCTTTCCAGATGTCAATATACTCACTTAGATTTTTTCTGGAATCATCGGCAATCTTGTCTCCAATTTTTATTATCTCTTGGAAGGCCTGTTCTAGCTCTTTTATATGTTGAATAACGTTATTTACAAACTCGTATATTTTTGTGGTTTCATCATTGAGCTGTTTTAACATTTCAGAGACTTTATCGCTTCCCTCTTTTATGTCTTTAAAGATGTAGGAAATATCTTTTGTATTGTCTATTAACGTTGATGTGGTTTCTTTTGCTTCTTGTACTTTTCTTATTGTTTGGTCTGTGTTTTCAATAACGCGGTTAATAACTTCCCGTATAGAGTTTATACTCTGGGAAGTTTTCTCTGCTAAGCTTCTAACCTCATCTGCAACAACGGCAAAACCTTTTCCATACTCCCCAGCCCTTGCTGCTTCTATTGCTGCGTTTAAAGCAAGTAGGTTTGTTTGGTTGGCAATATCAAGGATTATTTTTAGAACGTCTTCTATACTGTCTATCTCTTCCTTTAAGTCTTCTGTAGATTTGCCAAGGGTTTCCATAACCTCTTCGGCAAAGTTTATAACTTTTATGGTTTCTTCTACAGATTCATTTCCTTTGTTTACTAGCTGTTGAACTTCTTCCTGAAACTGGTAGATTTTGTGGATGTTTTCTTTTAGGTTGTTAATTGCCTCTAGTACTTCGTTTGACTCTTTTACGATGTTTTTTATCTCTTTTTCATATAGCTTTATCCTGTTTTTTATTTTAAAACCTTCTCCAGATATTAAAGAACTATGATATATGCTTATTGCTATTTTCGGAAGCAGTGTTTTTATCCGATTTAAGTATGCATCTTCTTTTGTGCTAACATTGGTTATATTTTGAGATGGTTTTGCAAAAAAGCTAAACATTAACTCCTCCACATTTTGCAAAATTAGAAGATTTCTTCATCTTAAATATTTCTACACTGATTATCGGTAAGTTAGCAAATACTTTTTGATAGAGTTTTTAAATAATGAGATTTAAAATTTTGATGAAAAGAGAAAAGGGGAAAGGAGAAGGTCTCCCCTCTTGATTTACTTAGCCAGTTCCACGAATCTTGCCTCTCTGATAGTTGTTATCTTGATTTGGCCTGGGAAGTCTACTTCTTTTTCAATTCTTTTTGCTATCTCTTTTGTTAGAAGATATGCCTCTTCATCAGACAGTTTTTCTGCGTTTACTATAACCCTAACTTCTCTACCGGCCTGTATTGCAAAGGATTTTTCTACATTCTCAAATGAGTTTACAATTGCTTCAATCTTCTCAAGTCTGTTGATGTAAGACTGGAGAGCCTCTCTTCTTGCTCCCGGTCTTGCTGCCGATAGGGCATCTGCTGCTGCTACCAGTACTGCCTCTGGGTATTTTGCAGGTTCATCATTGTGGTGGTAGAGGATAGCGTTTATTACTGGTTCTGGTTCTCCGTATCTTCTTGCAAGCTCAGCACCTATTTTAGAGTGGGCTCCACCTACCTCGTGGGATATTGCTTTACCTATATCGTGCATTAAGCCACCTCTTCTTGCCATTTTTTCATCAAGCCCAAGCTCTGCTGCCATCATTCCTGCAAGGTATGCAACTTCTTTAGTGTGGAGGAGTACGTTTTGAGTGTAAGAGGTTCTGTAGTTGAGTTTTCCTATGTAGTAGTAAAGCTCAGGATGAACGTCTGTAAATCCTAGCTCTAGACAGGTTTCCTCTCCAAGTTTTCTGATGTGTTCGTCCATCTCCTCTTTTACTTTTTCTACAACTTCTTCAATTCTTCCTGGGTGTATTCTTCCATCGGCAATAAGTCTTTCTAGAGATTCTTTAGCTATCTCTCTTCTAAGTGGGTCAAAGGATGAAATTGTTACTATATCTGGTGTGTCATCTATGATTAGGTCTACTCCAGTTGCTAGCTCAAAAGCTCTTATGTTTCTTCCTTCTCTTCCGATTATTCTTCCTTTTAAGTCATTACTTGGAAGGTCAACGACTGACACTGTGTAAGATGTTGTAACTTCTGGAGCTAGTCTTTGGATTGCCGTTACGAGGTTCCATTTTGCCTTTTTCTCTGCCTCTTTTTGGGCTTCTTCTTCTATCTCTTTCATCAGTTTTGCAGCTTCTAGTTTTGCCTCTTCTTCAACTTTTTTCATTATCTCGGCTTTTGCCTCTTCTTTTGTCATTGAGGCTATTCTTTGAAGTTCAAGCATGTATCTTTCTTCAGCATCTTTAAGTTTTTCTTCTTTTGCCTGTAGTTCTTTTTCAAGGTTTTTAAGTTCTTCTTCTAGGCGTTTTATCTCCTCCCACTTTTTATCTACTTCTTCCTCTCTATGCTCTACCCTTGCAATTCTCTTTTCAAGCTGCGCTTCCCTTGTTATGAGGGTTTTTTCTAGTTCTTGCAGTTCTTCCCTTTCTTTTTTCAGCTCTTCTTCAAGCTCTTTTTTTCTTTTTAGGATTTCTTTTTCAATGATGAGCTCTTGTTGTCTTTTTAAGTCTTCCGCCTCTTTTACAATTTGCTGTGCCTGTATTTTTGCCTCTCTTTTAGCTGCTTCAATAATTTCCTTTGCCTTTTCTTTGGCTTCTTTTTCTATCTGGTCTTTTCTGTTTATAACTTCTAGGTATTTTGCTTCTTTTTCTTTTAATGTTTTTTCAGCGGTTAACTTACAGCCTAAGTAGCCACCTGCTCCGCCTACTATTAATGCCGATATACCGATAATTATCTCAATCATCTTTCTTTTCCTCCTTTATTTTATGTATTTTTGTGGGGGTAATAATGTAATCTACCCGCTGGTCGTGCTTTTCTGCCGGTATATGGTCTAATACCTGAAAATCATAGGCTACTCCTATCTTCAGAGGATTAATATCCTGTAAAAATCTGTCGTAGTAGCCTTTTCCATAGCCGATACGGTTCCCATTTTTATCAAAAGCAACACCGGGAATGAATACAACCTGTATTTTTTCCTTTGGAAATGGTTTTCCTTCTGGTTCGGGAATTGAAAACTTTCCTTTTTTTAGGTCGTTTAGAGACGTTATCTGAATAGGAATAATGGTGTCTTCTGTAGTTTTTGGTAGTAAAACGGTTTTTCCGTGGTACAGGAGCTTTTCTATGAGAGGTCTTAAGTCTACTTCATTTTTATGGGGATAGTAAAAGAGAAATACGTTTTTGTTCTGGATAGCTTCAAGGTTTTCTATCTGCTGGATAACCTTGGCACTATCCGCAGCATGATTTTGGTGTGTTTGTCTTTTCTCTAAAATTTTTTTACGTATTCTATCTTTCATCAGACCTCCCATAAATTGCTATGGAAGGCCGCGGAATATAAACCCGCGAGGCCGACGGGAATGCCTGTCCCGTCTTTCTGGGGACAAAAAACAACGTGGGTGTCCGCACCGACACTGCTCAACGGCAGTGAGCGGGATGTAGGACTCCCTTAAGTGTGGTCATAGCCCAGAAAATTTAGGACATCCCTATCGCACCTCGCAGGCTTTTTTAGTTAAATCTATATAAATTTCCGCTTGTTGCCTTCCTTAAGTTCTAAGTTTAACGTCAAGTCTTTCTTCAAGCTCTTTAATTAGCTCTTCAACGATACTGTTTACTTCCTCATCTGAGAGGTTTCTATCGTCTGCGTTGAACTCAACAGAAACGGCTACGCTTTTTTTACCGTTTCCTAAGTAGTAGACGTCAAATAATTTAACCTTTTTGGCAAATTTGCAAGAGTTTTTTATCTCGTGTATGAGTTTTCCTACTTCAAAATCTTCTGGAACTTCAAATGCTAAGTCCCTCTTAACAGGAGGAAACTTAGGTAGAGGTTGAAACGCTGGAGTTTTACGTCTCTTGTAAAGGGTAAACAGGTAATCTTCCTTTTCTAGAGGTTGTAGCTCTCTTGAAACAGGTTTTAGTTTTAACTCTCCAACGTAGGTGTTTTTTGGTATCTTTAGCTCTTCCGCTTTTTTGGGATGTACCTTTCCAAAGAAACCTACGTTTTTACCATCTATAAAGATATCTGCACTTTCGTATCTATTTAGGAATGGTAAATCTGCTGATTGCAACTCTGCATCTTTGAAACCTAGACTAGCTAGATAGCTCAGAAGCAGCCCTTTTACCTTTAGAAAATCCCACTGTAAATCTGTTGAGAAAGTAGTTTTTTCTTTTGTGTATCTGTATCCATCTATAATCTTACCACTTACCAGTATTCCTGCTCTTATCTCCTCAAGATCGTCAAAGAATGCTGAGGAAATCTCAAATACGGCCACATCTTTAGTTTGGTGTCTTAGGTTTTCTTTAAGAACATCAATAAGGCTTACTGTCAGATTATCCCGCATCACACTTTGGGATTTTAGAATGTAGTTAACTATCCTTAAGTTTGGAGGTGTAAGCCCTAATTTGTTATAGATTTCTTCTCCAACGAAGGTATAGGTAAGTACTTCATTTAAACCGTTATCTAAGAAGAACTGTCTTGTTTTTTGTTCGAACATGTACCACTCGGGCTTTTCATAGGAAAGGGTAGGTACAGCTGGGTATGTTTCTTCAAGGTTATTTAATCCTTTGAGTCTTCCAACTTCCTCAACAAGGTCTATTTCTCTTTGCAGGTCGTAAGCTCTGAATGCTGGAATTTGGGAAACTGTACCATCCTCAACTTCCTGAGTAGGTATCTCAAGCCTATTTAAAATCTCACAGGCTTCCTCTTTAGGTATATTTTCTCCCAGAACTCTTTTTGTTGTCTTTTCTCTTAGTTTTATGGTTTTTGGTGTATAAACGTTTTGGTAAATCTCTTTTTCTCCAACAGGCTTTCCTGATGCTATCTTTTCAATAAGCTCAACTGCCTTATCCTGTGCCAGCGGAAGAGATTCAATGTCTACTCCTCTCTCAAATCTGTATGAGCTTTCAGTGTTTATCCCTAGTCTCTTTGCAGTTTTTCTGATGGCTGAAGGTTCAAAATGGGCTGCCTCAAGGAGAACATGTTTTGTGTTCTCATCAACTTTTGAGTTTTCTCCACCGATTATGCCACCAAGGGCAAGAACTTTTTTATCATCGGCTATTACAATATCTGTTTCTTTTAGGTTGTACTCATTTCCGTCTAAGGCTACAAATACTTCACCTTCTTTTGCATTTCTAACGTGTATCTGTCCTTCAATCTTGTCTAAATCAAAGGCATGTAAGGGCTGTCCTTCTTGGAGGAGAATGTAGTTTGTGATATCAACTACGTTGTTTATAGGTTTTTGCCCGGATTTTATCAGTTTTAGTTTTATCTCAAAAGGAGAGTCTTTAACCTCAACGTTTTCTATAACAATACCTCTGTATCTGTTTACTTTTTCCGTTTCTACGCTGATTTGAGGGTTTTTTTCTTTCCCAATCGAAACATTGGGATTTATCTCTTTTCTCTTTTTGTTAAAGATAGCTGCTATTTCCCTAGCTAACCCTTTAACGCTTAGAGCATCTCCTCTGTTTGGGGTTATCTCTACTTCAAAAATGTAGTCTTCTCCTAGGTTTAACAGCTTTGACGCATCAACACCTATAGGGGCATCTTCCCCAAGAAGAAGTATTCCTTCGCTTTCATCTTCTAAACCTAGCTCTTCTAAAGACAAGAACATACCTTCCGATTCAAATGAGCCAAACTTTACAGGTTTAATCTCTTGACCTTTTATTACCGCTCCTTCTTTAGCAAGGATAACCACTTGATTTTCTTTTACGTTGTCGGCTCCGGTAATGATTTGGTATGTCTTTTGTCCGTCTGTGGCTTCGCACACGAAAAGTTTATCTTTTTCTGGATGTTTTTTTACAGAGGTAATCCTTACAGTTATTAGGTTAGGAATGTACTCACCAAACTTTTCTACCGTGGTTTCAAGCCCTGTTTCGTTTAGTCTTTCCGCTACTATGTTTGGGTCTTCTTCTATGTCAACAAACTCTTTTATCCAACTGTAAGGAACTTTCATTTTTTACCTCTTTAGATACCTTTAAATTGGGTATTAAATCTTAAGTCGTTTGTAAAAAGCAGCCTTATATCAGGTATTCGGTACTTAAGCATGGCTATTCTTTCTATACCCAGCCCAAAGGCAAATCCTGTGTACTTTTCAGTATCAATTCCTACCGCTTCAAACACGTTAGGGTCTACCATTCCAGCTCCAAGTATCTCAAGCCATCCGGTTGATTTACATACTCTACAGCCTTCACCACCACAAACGGTGCATCCAATATCTACCTCAACGGAAGGTTCTGTAAATGGGAAGTAGCTAGGTCTTAATCGGATAGATATGTTCTCACCAAATACGGTTTCAAGAAACTTTTTTAAAATCCCTTTTAAATCCTTAAATGTAACGTTTTCATCAACAAACAGACCCTCTATCTGGTGGAACATCGGTGAGTGGGTTGGGTCTGCATCTTTTCTGTAAACCCTACCCGGAGCCACAATTGCTATAGGTGGCTTTTTTGTTAGCATGGTTCTTATCTGAACCGGTGATGTGTGGGTTCTTAAGACATAACCTTCTTTATTTATAAAAAATGTGTCCTGCATATCCCTAGCGGGATGGTCTTTAGGGATATTCAGCATATCAAAGTTGTACTCTTCTCTTTCAACCTCTGGGCCTTCGGCAACTGAAAACCCCATAGTGACAAAGATATCGGTTATCTCTTTTAACGTTTCCTTTACAACGTGGGGAGCTCCGGCCTCAATCCAGAAGGGAGGAAGAGTAATATCTATTTGGGATTTTTTTAGCTCCTCTTCTAAAAGTTTATCTTTAATCGATTGTTCTTTTGCCTTTATAAGGTCCTCAAAAAACTGTTTTATCTGGTTTGCAAGCTTTCCTATCTCTTTTCTTTCTTCAGGTGGAACATTTTTTAAGTTTTTTAGAACTTGAGTAATTTTTCCCTTTTTGCCTAAAAGTTCAGCTTTTAGCTTTTGTAGTTCTTGGAGGTTATTAATCTCCTCAAACTTTTTCTCATAGTCCCCTTTTAAAGCCTCAAGTTCCTTTTTTAGTTCCACCTGAATTGCTCCTTAAAAGTTTAGTTTAAAGCTGATTTTGCAGTTTCAACCAGTTTTGCAAAACCTTCTGGGTCGTTAACAGCAATGTCAGCTAAAACTTTTCTGTCAAGGTCTACACCGGCCTTTTTAAGTCCATTGATAAATTTGCTGTAAGAAAGTCCATTTAATCTTGCTGCTGCGTTAATTCTTTGTATCCACAGTCTTCTAAACTCACGTTTTCTTAATCTTCTGTCTCTATACTCATACTGTAGAGACCTTAAAACCTGTTCTTTTGCTCTTCTGTAAGAACGAAGTTTTGCTCCGTAGTATCCTTTAGCCATTTTTAAAATTTTTTTCTTATGCTTTTTTGAAGATGGTCCTTTTACTCTCATTTATCTTTCCTCCTTATCTAGTATTTACGCGTATGGTAAGAGCTTTTTGACTTTGTCTTCTATTGTTTCAGGTACGTACTGAGGCTTTCTTCCCTGTCTCTTTCTCTTTCTGGTTTTCTTTGTGTTGTAGTGGGAAACTCCACCTTTGAAGTACTTAACTTTACCTTTAGCCGTTATCTTCAGCCTTTTTGCAGCGGTTCTATTAG
>JALUFA010000052.1 GCA_027052485.1 Hydrogenothermaceae bacterium | reverse complement strand
TAGTAAAATAGTAGTTTTTCCACTTCCTCTTCTTCCATCTATAAAAACATTGTTAGCTGTATATCCACTTTTTAAAGAAGTATCTCTTGAATTTTTACTTTGCTCTACAGCCTGTTTTATTTTTTCTAGACCATCTTTAACTATATCTCCAAGAACAAAATCTTCAAATTTTTTACCTAAGCTATGAGAACCAATATGTTTGCTTAAATCTATGATTTTTTCTTGATTTTGATTTTCTGTAGCCATGTCCCATCCCTCTCCATAAATTTAACTACAATCTTTACTTCATTATTATAATTATATTATCTCCCCTCCGCCTAGAAGGATATCATCCTTATAAACTGCTAATATCTGGCCTGGGGCAAACTTAAGCTGAGGTTCTTCAAACTGGACTGTTAAAATTCCATCTTTATAGGAAAAGTCTTTTATTTTTATAGGTTTTTGTTTGTATCTGCCTTGAACGTAAAGATTTCCTTCCCAAAGGTTTATAGGCAAATGAAAGTTAAAGTTTTTAGCTTTAGCAGTATCGGTTAAAAGCTCATCTTTGCTGCCTACTATAATCTGATTTTTGTTAACGTCCTTATCTATTACGTATACAGGCTTGCCTAGAGAAACGCCTATGCCCCGCCTCTGTCCTATAGTGTAATCTACTAAACCTGTATGTTTTCCAACTTTTTTACCGCTGGTTGTGATAATGTCTCCTTCTTTAACATCAAAGGCGTTAACTTGTCTTATGTACTCTCCAGGGGTTTTACCTGCCGTAAAGCATATCTCAAAGCTGTCTTTTTTTGAGGAAACAGGTAAGTTATGCTCTGCGGCTATACGTCTTACTTCTTCTTTCGTTTTTTCTCCAAGCGGGAATAAAAGTATTGGAATGATATCTGGCTCAACCAGTGCCATAAAGTAGGACTGGTCTTTTTTTGGGTCTTTTCCCCGTGCAAGTAAGGGATAACCTTTATAATCTACCTTTCTGATGTAGTGGCCCGTTGCAAAAAAGTCAGCGCCAAACACAACTTTCGCATACTTTGCAAGTTTTCCTGTTTTAACCTCCCTATTACAGATACTACAAGGGTTTGGAGTTAAACCTTTTTTATACCCTTCTAAGAACGGACGGATAACTTTTTCCTTAAACAGGTCTTCCCAGTCTATAGTGTAGTGCTCTATGCCTAGATACGTTGCAACTTTTTTTGCATCTTTTACATCTTGCGGAGAACAGCAAACCTGAATATCAGAACTACAGGCTTCTATTGAAGAAAGCTTTAGAGTAATCCCAATAACGTGATATCCAGCCTCTTTAAGTAAAAGAGCGGCAACGCTACTGTCAACACCGCCGCTCATGCCAACAACTACTTTTTTCATTTACTGATAAGCTCTCCCATTTTGAATATTGGTAGGTAAAGGGCAATAATGATAATACCAACAATACCACCGATAAAAACCATTAAGAGAGGCTCTATAGTAGACAGTAGCCCCTCAACGTCTCTATCAACCTCATCTTCATAGAACTCAGCTATAGTGTCTAGCATCTCATCTAAACGTCCAGTTTCTTCACCTACCTTTACCATTGAGATAAACATAAGAGGAAAAACTTTTTCATCAAGGGACTCATGTAAACTTTTACCCTGAGCTACTTTTTCCTTTGCTCTGAGAATTGCATCTTCTATAACTAGATTTCCAGCAACTGTTGAAGAAATTTCCAAAGCCCTTATTATGGGTACTCCACCAGATGTTAATGTTGCCAGTGTACGTGCAAACTTTGCCAGTGAACCTTTTTTCAGAATTCCACCTATCAGAGGAATCTTTAGCATGATATAGTGATAGATTTTTCTAAACCTTCTAACTGAGTAAAGGGCTTTGTTTATTCCTATGATTCCAAAGATAAAGATGATAATGTAAAGGAGATTATGTCTAAGTGCATTACTAAAATCGATTAAAAGCTGGGTTATAACAGGTAGTTTTGCCCCAAAACCTTCATACATCTTGGCAAAGATTGGGACGATAAACGTTAGTATCCCAAAAACGATGAGAGAAGCTATAATCAGAACTGCAGTTGGATACCAAGAAGCACTTATAAGTTTTCTTTTTATTGCAGCTATCTTTTCGTAATACTTGGTTGCCCTTTCCAAAATTACATCTAAGTTTCCTGACTCTTCAGCCGCCGCAATAAGGTTCACCAAAAACTCAGGAAAAATCTTTTTATGCTTTGCCATTGCCGCAGAGAGAGACATACCTGCCTTAACGTCCTCTGAAACCTGCTGTAAGGCTTTTGCAAGGGTTTTATTTGGCATCTGCTGAGCCAAAATATCAAGGGCTGTTGTGATGCCAACACCGGCTGATATCAATGCTCCAAGCTGCCTTGTAAATATAGCAAGGTCTTTTTCTTTTACCTTTTTTTGAAACAGTGAAAGTTCTAGGTTTAATTGGAGTTGTTTTTTCTTTTTCTCTGCCGAGTCTAGAAGTTTTACCTTTATATCCTGAAATCCTTCTGACATAAGCTGATTTTCAACATCTGTAGCTGTATCAGCCACTACTACCCCTGTTCTACGAACACCGTACTTATCCCTTGCAAGGTACTTAAACTTAGGCATATCTAAACCTCTACCTCATTCCTAAAAGTCTTTTTAGTTCATCTGGGTCTGGAGAAACCTTTAAACCATCTTCAGGGGTAATAAGGCCTGCTCTTATGGCTTTTAATATAGCTTGGTTCATCGTTTGCATTCCACTTTGCGCTTGCCCCGCTTGCATGAGTCCGTAAATCTGGTGGATTTTGTTTTCTCTAATCAGATTTCTTATTGCTGTGTTTGGTATAAGTACCTCGTGGATTAAAACCCTTCCTCCTCCAATTTTAGGCACGAGGCGCTGGGATATAACTCCTTGAAGTACAAAACTAAGTTCTGTTCTAACCTGTTCCTGCTCCCTTTCTGGGAACACATTAATGATACGGTTGATGGTCTGTACTGCTGTATTTGTGTGTAGGGTACCAAAAACCAAGTGTCCTGTTTCTGCTGCTGTAAGGGCTGCTCTGATTGTTTCTAGGTCTCTCATTTCACCAACGAGAATAACATCTGGGTCTTCCCTTAAAGCGTACTTTAGGGCTACCGCAAATCCTTGAGTGTCGTTCCCAACTTCTCTCTGAGAAACTGTAGACTTTTTGTGGGGGAATATGTACTCTATAGGGTCTTCAATAGTGATTATATGGTAAGAAAAATTTGTATCTATGTAATCTATCATTGAGGCAAGGGTTGTGGTTTTACCTGAGCCTGTTGGTCCTGTTACAAGAATCAATCCGTGGGGTTTGTGGCACAGCTCCTTTACAGAAGGGATTAACCCGAGTTCTTCCATAGGTTTTATCTCATAGGGTAGCCGTCTTAATGCAGCTGCTACTGTCCCTCTTTGGGCGTAGACGTTTACCCTGAACCTTCCAAGGCCTTTTATACCTATTGAAAAATCAACCTCGTGGGTTTCTTCAAAAACTCTACGCTGTTTTTCGCTCATTATAGAGTAAATGAGCTTTTGGGTATCTTTAGGAAGCAGTATAGGATGGTGAGTCAGATAAACGATTTTTCCATCTATCCTTAATGATGGTGGCGCACCGGCTAGAATATGAATATCAGAAGCATTTTTATCTACAGCTTCTTTAGCAAGCTCATCCATAGTTGGTAGTTTTTTCTCTTCCATATCCTCCTCCTACTTCATTAACACTCTTTCAAGTTCTGGTATATCTGTTATTCCTCTTTTTACCTTTAAAAGTCCATTTTCAAATAAGGTTCTCATTCCTTTTTTTCTTGCCATATTTTCTATCTCTTTAGCTGTGGCTTTCTTTAGTATAGCCTGTCGGATATCATCGTCTACTTCTAGAACCTCGTGGACTGCAGTCCTTCCTCTATATCCTGTGTGATTACACTCTTTACATCCTTCAGGATTGTGAACGTAAAACTCCCCTTGTGCTATATCCTCTTCGGAAAATCCTACACCTTTCAAAAATTCTGTAGGATAGTTTGCCTTTTGCTTACAGTTATTACAGAGTTTCCTAACTAATCTTTGGGCAATTATGAGGTTTACAGATGTTCCAACGAGAAAGTGTTCCACACCAAGGTCTATAAGTCTGGTTATTGAAGATGCAGCATCGTTGGTGTGGAGGGTTGATAAAACTAAGTGTCCTGTAAGTGCTGCCTTTACTGAAATTTCCGCTGTTTCTCTATCCCTTATCTCTCCAACTAGGATTATGTCTGGGTCCTGTCTCAAAAATGCCCTCAAGGCTTCAGCAAAGGTTAGTCCTATCTGCTCTTTTATCTGCACCTGATTAATCCCCGGGATGGAAACCTCAACTGGGTCCTCTGCGGTAACGATGTTAACGTCTTCCTTATTTCTTTCCATTAGTACTGTGTAAAGGCTAGTGGTCTTACCTGAACCTGTAGGTCCTGTGACGAGAACCATCCCCCACGGTGAGTATATAGCTTTTCTTACTTTCTGGAGGTCATCTGCTTCAAATCCTAAATCTTCCAGTTTGAGGTTCTTATAACTTTCTGCATCCTGTATACGCATCACAACTTTTTCACCGTACACAGTAGGAACCGTTGAAACCCTGAGGTCTATATTCTTTCCGTCTATCTTTATGCGAATACGGCCATCCTGAGGAAGTCTCTTTTCTGCAATGTCAAGGTTAGCCATAATTTTGTATCTGGCAACAAGGGGGTCTTTTAGAGATATTGGAAGTTTTCTAACAGTTCTTAAAACACCATCAATCCTGTATCTTACACGAAGCTCTTTTTCAAATGGCTCAATATGTATATCAGAGGCACCAGCTCTTACCGCGTTAACGATAAACAGCCTGGAAGCCTTTATAACAGGTGCCTCTTCTGCCTCTTCTAAGGTCTCTTCAACTTCAGGTTCTTCTTCTATCTGCTCTTCCTCAATCTCAGCATCAAGTTCTATG
>JALUFA010000051.1 GCA_027052485.1 Hydrogenothermaceae bacterium | reverse complement strand
GTTTTAACAACAGAAAAAAATTTGGATAATCTTCTCTTTATTGGAAAAGTTGAAGAAGGGGAGGGGGTTTACCTAGACAATGAGCCACTAAATATGAAAGGTTTTTCACATTTATAGACCTTTTAGTAGTCTGTAGGCAAATCTCTCAGGTAGTCCTTGATTCCTTATCTCTTCGGCTGCCTTTTGAGTATCATACTCAACCCTTATAAACTCCACAGAGTTTTCTTCGGTATCATAAATGGCATAGCACAATCTTGGGTCTTTGTCCCGTGGCTGACCGACACTACCTACAGATATTAAGTAAGTACTTTCTGGATTTATTTTTATTTTTGAATCGGTAATGGTTTTTACTGTTTTACTTTTATCTTTTTCAAAAATCAACGGGAGATGGGTATGACCGTAGAAACATATCTTATTGTTGAAAGCCGATAGTGCATCTCTTGCGTCTTTTTCTGATGTTATATAAAAGAGATTACCGGGAATAGAAACATCATCGTGGACTAATATTAAATTTTCATCTTCGTAATCTAAAGGCAGGCTTTCAAGATACTCAAAATCTGAGTTGCTTAACTTCTCATAAGTCCAGTCTGCAACCTTTACCGCATCTGGATCAGTTATAAAAACTGGTTCTATTCCTGCAATTAATGTGTCGTGTTCTCCCCTAAGGGAAAAATCTACATTTTCTTTTACCCAGTCTAGGGTTTCGCGGGGATTAGCGTTATAACCAAGAATATCACCAAGGTTATAGACCTTATCTATATGTTGTTCTTTTAGGCTTTTTTCTAAAGCTTCTAAAGCATAAATATTACTGTGTATGTCCGATATTATTGCTATTCTCATCTTTTCTAACTTTTTCGTTTTTATATATACTACTTAAAACCCCATTGATAAATTTAAGAGCTTCGTCATCTAAACCATAACATTTGGCTAAATCTAGTAAATCAATAAAAACTCTTCCTTTATCGGGTACATCGGCAAATAAAAGTTCGTATGTACCAAGTCTTAGCAGCGCCCTTTCTATAGTTCCTAGTCTTTCTAATCTCCAATCCTCAAGGTACTTTTGTATAATCTCATCTATTTCATCTAAATGTTCTACTACGCCATTTACTATAGAGTAGGCATACTCTAACGTTTCAGGACACAGGTCTTTTCTAACGTCAGCTATAATGTCTTCTAAAAGTTCATTTATATCTACATTTTGTTTATGTATATCGTATGCGTATAAGGTTTTTAGTGCTATTTCTCTAGCTTTTTTTCTAAATTTTCCAATCATAACTTTACTACCTACAGTTGTTTGAGGAGATTTGCCATTTCTATCGCCGTTAATGCTGCATCAAAGCCTTTATTTCCCATCTTGGTACCTGCCCTTTCTATCGCTTGTTCTATTGTATCTGTTGTGAGAATACCATAGGCAATTGGCACTTCTGTTTCAAGCCCCACAAGGGCTATTCCTTTTGTTACCTCGTTTGCCACATAATCAAAGTGAGGGGTGGCTCCTCTTATAACAGCTCCAAGGCAGATTATTGCATCGTAATTTCCAGATTTTGCCAACTTTTTTGCGGCAAGGGGTATTTCAAAAGAGCCTGGAACACGTACAACGGTAATGTTTTCCTCGCTTCCTTCGTGTCTTTTTATACAGTCTATAGCACCTTCTAGAAGTTTCTCTGTTATGAGATTGTTAAATCTTCCAACTACAATTCCAAATTTTAAGCCTTTTGCTGATAGCAAACCTTCTATATTTTTCATTTACATATCTCCATTTAGGATATTTTGGATATTTTCTTCATCGTCAAATGGACTTTTCTTAAACTGTATTAAAGTTTGGCTGTTATTGGTTTGGTTTTTAGTTTTTTCTACCTTTTTCTGTGTGGAAGGACATTTACACTCACATTTACCGTGTAAACCCACATTAGCACACCCTGATAAAACTAATCCTGACAGAATAACCGTAAGAAATCCTAATTTTTTCATTTTAACTTACCTCGTTAACAACTTTTTTTACCTTGCTTACCACAAAATCTATCTCATCATCTGTTAAGGCTGGATATATTGGAATTGAGAACACTTCTTTGGTACATAACTCGGCAAACTCACAGTCTAAGTGCTCGGCGTTTCTAAGCTGGTGCAATGTGTACTCATAGTAGACTCTGGCACCTACGCCTTCTTCTATGAGCCTTTCTAGTATTTCATCTCTCTTTGGATGTCTCAATGTATAAAGATGGTAAACGTGCTTCCTCCCTTCTGCTTCGTGGGGTAATATAAGACCCGGTAGGTCTGCAAATTCTCTGTTATATATCTGGGCTATTCTTCTTCTTTTTTCGTTATTCTCATCAAGTTTTTGTAGCTGCCAGTATCCTACTCCTGCTTGGAACTCGGTTATTCTTAAGTTTAGTGCTGGGTGGTCTCCAAACTCTATCCAGTTTGATATAGCCTCATCTAGTTTTGGATTTGACGTTAGTATTGCTCCACCCTCTCCCATTGGTAGATTTTTTGATGCGTAAAAACTAAAGGCTGATATATCTCCCAAATCTCCTGCCTTTTTGCCTTTGTACTCTGCACCGTGAGCCTGGGCTGCATCTTCTAGAACGATAACATTATTATCTTTGCAGACCTGATTTATTTTATCCATATCTGCAGTCTGTCCGTAGAGATGAACTGGTATTACTGCTTTTGGTGAGTACTTTTCTATAGCTTCTATAAGCTGGGCTGTATTCATTGTGTATGTTTCATTTATGTCTATGACTATAGGTGTTCCACCTGCAAGAATAACGGCGTCAATCGTTGCCATAAAGCTAAAGGCTGGCACTATTACCTTATCTTCTTTTGAGTTAACGCCTATTGCTTTTAAAGCTATGTAAAGGGCTGCCGTTCCACTACAAACTGTATGGCAGTAAGCAGCTCCGATATAGTCTCTAAAGTTTTCTTTGAACTTTAACGTCCATTTACCCCTTGTTAACTGCCCGATTCTTATGATTTCTAAAACTGTTTGCTCTTCTTCTCTTGAGAACTGTGGTTTCGTTATTGGTATCACTTTTCTTCTTACTCCTTATGTTATTTTTTCTATCTGTTTTAGTACTTTTAACGCTCTAAATGAGCTGTCAAATGAAGGTTTCTCTAAGAACTCTCTTATCATTGTTTCCAATTTATCTTTTTTATCACCTTCTATAGCTTTACCTTTAGGATAGTAGATGGTGTCAGTTGTAAAATCAAGTATTGTTTTTTCTTCATCTTTTGTAAGTATCCACTCTCGCCTGAGGTTTGCCTGGTTCCATCCTACCTTAATAAAGAACTCTCCTTCATCTGTTTCTCCGTACACTTCATATATATCTCCAAGGTCAATGGCTTTTTTTATGTTTATGCTCTCAAAAAGGTACTGGAGAATGTAAAGGTCGTGCCATGCCAAATCAAAGAAAGGGTTTATGTAGCCTTGTCCTAAGTTAAGTCTATAGGCCTCAATAGATTTGTAGCTGCCTTCTTTTTTAAAGTTTCTTATACAGCTAGACCTTAGTTCTATCTCTGATACACCAAGAACTACATCTTTTGAAATAGCAAGGTTTATTGTCTCTTCTAAATCCTTTGATGATAAGGCAGGGGGCTTTTCTACCATTACGTTAATGTTTTTCTCTATGGCTTTTTTAGCAATAGGTAAGTGAGATGTTGGGGCTGTCGCTACAAACAGATAATCAAACTCATTTTCCTTCAAAGCTTGGTCTAAATCTGTATATTTAGGTAAATTTTTATCAAACTTGCTTAAAGCCTGTGTACTTTTGTCTATTAGTACAGGTTTCATTCCAAGGAGAACAAGTTTATTTACGTAATGCCTTCCCATATTCCCGACGCCAACAACGCCTACTTTCAATCCAAACTCCTACTGTAAATGTTAAATCTCTTTAATACCTAAGCAATACATATGCCAGATTTTTTTAAAATTTTTCTAATAACTTAAAAGCTAAACTTTTGAAAATTTGCAAATTAACTAATAAGCCCATACTCTTTTAATGTTTCTTCTAACTGTTTTTTATGCTCCTCAGACATATAGTAAAGAGGCAGTCTCATCTCAATATCATCTATGAGACCCATCATGTAAGCTGCTGTTTTTACTGGAATTGGGTTTGTTTCTATAAACAGTGTTTTAAATAGCTTCCAGTACTTATCATGAATTTTTCGTGCTTCTGTAAAGTTGCCTTCCAATGCCAGTCTACACATCTGGGCTAATTCTTCTGGTATAAGGTTATTAGCAACAGATATTACCCCTTTGGCACCAACAGCCATCATAGGTAAGGTTAGAGCATCGTCTCCTGAAAGTATTATCACATCTGGGTTTGTTAGGGCTATCTGCTCTGAAACTCTAGCAACATTTCCAGTCGCTTCTTTTAACCCTATGATATTTGGAAAGTCTGCATAGAGTCTAGCAAATGTTTCGGGAAGCATATCAACCCCTGTTCTAGATGGTATGTTGTAGAGAATAAGGGGAATATTTGTTTCTTCCGCTATGGCCTTAAAGTGCTGATAAATTCCCTCCTGAGTGGGTTTATTGTAGTAGGGAACTATCTGTAAGGAACCATCAGCTCCAACTTTTTCTGCATATTTTGTTAATGCTATTGCCTCGTGGGTTGCGTTAGCTCCAGTTCCAGCAATTATAGGGATTCTTTTATCTGCGTATTCTACGGCTAAAGCTATAAGCTCTTCATGCTCTGGATATGTCAAAGTGGCAGACTCTCCGGTTGTACCCGCCACAACAATTGCATCTGTACCTTTTTTCACATGGAAATCTATAAGATTTTTTAAGGACTTTCTATCTATACTACCATCTTTAAATGGCGTTATAAGAGCTACAATTGAACCTGTAAACATTCTAAAAGCCCTCCAGTATTTAACCAATATTAGTTAAATAATAGTTTATAATATATTCCTTAAATTATCCCACATCCCATTTATT
>JALUFA010000050.1 GCA_027052485.1 Hydrogenothermaceae bacterium | reverse complement strand
TTTCTATACCAAACGTTAGAATATTATCTTTATCTATTTCCAGAACTTTATTTTTATTTGTATCTTCTCTAATGGTATTTGTATCAAAATGGTACCAGTAAGTATAGAGCTTTCCTAACCAATCTATTCCATCTTTTTGAGAGTAAAACATCGCCTGAGCTAAAATACTTCCTCTGTAAGACAGAGCTATAGAGCCTTTATCTTTACTTTGCTCTCCCATGACACCAAGAGAGCCACCTGAATAGTTGTACTTAACAATGGCCGATAAAATGTCAATTAAAGCTTTTTCAAACTTTTCTCCATTGTCAGCATAATAGTAAGTATTTGGAATACCATCTCCATCCTTATCCCACTCTTTACAATTATCATTGTAAGTTTCATTTGGATTACAGTTAGAAGTTGGAAAGTATATATCTTTACTGCTTTTTGTCCTATCAATATCAAAGGGTTCATTATCACCATCCAAATCTACAAAACTACCTGCCGCTGCAACAGATTCCAGAGAATTTTTTCCTGCATCTGAATTGGCAAAGGTAAACAAACTAAAGATTATCACATTTTGTTTTCCTTCTAAATCTGAACGCAAGTCATCAACATGAAGATAATATCCACTTTCTAGCGGGTCTACATTCCCATTCCATTCACCATCTGAGATAAGAATAATTGCATTTTTCTTACAGGGGATCAATTTCCCAAATCTTTTATCATAAAAGGGGTCTATTTCACTTCCTCTGTTTATGTAGGCTGAATTAGATTCATAATCATTGTCATTACTTTGTTTTAAATAATCATAGACTTCATATAAGGCTTCACCTGTTGGAGTACCTCCATACGGTAACTCATCTGTAATCTTTGATATTAATGCATCTATTCCTTTATTTTTATATTCATTTATTCCAAGCTTTATCTTTCCTTTTCTGTTGTCTCCAAAAACAAAAAAGGAATAGTTCCCGAGATCTGCATTTCTTTGTAAAACACCTTTTACTTTTTTGGATTTTATTCTGAGAAAAGCTGAATCTATTGATGATAGTTTACAACTATCTCCAGATATAGATATAGTAAGATCATAATTATCTTCATTATATTGCTCTTGATTATCCCAATATTGATTAGGCTTTATTTCTATATTGCAACTACTCTTTTCTTCATAAACCTTCCGATAACCACCTCGAAATATAAGACATGTATCTTTTTCACAAGAACGGGTTTTACCCCCAACTAAGGCTTTTAAAGCTATATCTATTCTTGACATAGAAACAAAATTGAGAAAATTCCCAGAGATACAGTCCTTTCCTTTACCTATTCTTTCATTATCTTCAGAAACTGAACAATTTGTATTTTCCTCCCAATATTGACCTCTTGAATTATATTTGTAATATACCCCGGGTTTAAAATATCCATAGTATGTTTTAGATTTGTCATAAGTTATATTCTGCTGGTCTAAACACTTCATCACTTTATTTTTATATTTCCACTTTTCTCCACAAGGATAATAAGCGGCTTCCTGCATACTCCCCGAATAGTCCATAACAAGGATAATATTCGGCTTTGAAGATGTATCCATATATGGAGGTACAGTACAGTAATTCCTCATTATTTCCTTAATAGTAGTTGCTCCAAAAGAAACTGAAAAAATTAAAAGAACAAAATTAAAAATCAAACGAAACATTTTAAAATCCCCAAATTTTATAGGCACTTTTTATAATTTTATATACTTTATATACTTTTGCAAAGGAGATTTCAATGAAAATCGTTGCCATTTTGCTTGCTGCCGGTGAAGGTAAGAGATTTGGGGAGAAAAAGCAGTTTATAAAACTAAAAGGTGAGCCGTTATTCCAGTACTCGCTAAACACAATTAATAAGATAGACGAAATCACAGATATTTTCTTGGTACTACCAGAGGAAGATATAGACAGAGTAAAAGTTTTCTCTTTTAAAAATGTAAATAAGGTCGCAGGTGGAAAAGAGCGTCAGGAGAGTGTTTATAACGCATTAAAACAGATAGAAAATGCTGACATTGTTATAGTTCATGATGCGGCAAGACCATTTGCAACAGAAAACATGTTTATAGAAGGAATAAAAAACGTACAAAAAGGATACGATGGGAGTATAACGGCAATACCTGCTAAAGATACAATAAAAAAAGTAAAAAATGACACGGTCGTTGAAACTCTAAACCGAAATGAGCTTTACATAGTACAAACACCGCAAACGTTTAAGTTTGACATTCTAAAAATAGCCCATGAAAAAGCTAGGCAGGACAACTTTTTAGGCACCGATGATGCGGCCTTAGTTGAGAGAATTGGAGGAAGGATCACAGTTAACAAAGGCTCAAGCCTAAACTTTAAAATCACAATAAAAGAAGATTTAATACTGGCAAACTGTTTGGCAGGGAAGGGGCAAAAGAGTAAGCCCCCTATCTAAGATTTACTCAGTTGCATAACTGTGAAGTCCCGGGAAGTAAAGGTTTACTCCAAAGTAGCAGATTAAAAGCATGATGAACCCTGCAACCACAATCCAACTAGCTGTTGTGTCTTTCCACTTTCCGATGGTTCTACCGTGGATGTACGCCGCAAAGAAAAGCCAAACGATTAACGCCCAGTTTTCTTTTGGATCCCAGCTCCAGTAGCTTCCCCAAGCTTCGTTAGCCCATGCTCCACCGAGGATAATTGATGCCGTCCATATTGGGAAAGATATGGCAACAGCTTTTAAAGCAATTTCTGATAGTATTGACTTTTTGGGTAAAAACTTTCCTAGAGGCTTTAGTACGTAGGTTGCAAAGTATATAAAACCAAGTAGAGATAAAACAAAGATTATTCCATAAATCATAGTCTTTAAGTCTTTTGCACCTGTTAAGGTAAGATAGCCAAAAATTATAGAAAGACCAGCTGTTAAAACAAAGCCTGCAATGTGAAGTGGGGTTATTTGTACGTTTTTCTCGTAGTTATTCTTTATAAGAAAAGCAACTGATGCTCCAAATGCCACTGTAAAACCAGCATATCCTGCAAAGGATGCCAGTACGTGAAGGTAAAGCCAGTAGCTTCTTAGTGCTGGAACAAGTGGAGATATCTCAGTGTTGAACTGGTGTCCCCAGATGATTAAAAACGCCACAATGGGGAAGAAAAACGCACCGATTGCTTTAACCTTGTACTCTCTCTCTATATAAAGGTATAGGGTCGTTGCAAGCCATGAGAAGAACATCAATGATTCATATAGGTTAGTCCATGGTGGATGGAATATTCCCAGCTGATACGCTTCTATACCTCTAACAAACAGGGCTGCAGACTGGATAGACCATGCGGTAAATGCCGTTAAAGTGGCAAGTTTTTGGATTTTTTCTCCTTTAAAGAAAACTCCCACAATGTATAAAACTGCGGCTATCGCATAGAACAGGCCGCTTATCTGGAACAGCAGGACGTTATGTATCTTTCCAGATAGAACAGAAACAGCAGCAAGCCCAAGTATAAAAACCAGCGATAAAATTGCAAACGTTATACCCTTTGATAGGGAAGTTTTGGATTTATACTCTATTACCTGCTCCATTTTTATCCTCCCAAGTTAATATTCCTTTTAAATAAAGCTAACATCAAAAGTGTGAAATATGAGTAAAATCACATAATCCCATCTTTAGGCTTTTGGGACTCCATGATATTTAAATGGTCGCTTTTGTTAAAGTATGTGAGCTGCACTTTACCATTATTACTTTCAATAAGGGATATTCCTGTATTAGTGTGTCTGAATGTCCACAGGTTTTCCAGACCTATGCCTATCTCTAGACAGATAATACCCTGTATTGAACCTCCATGGGCTACTACTAGAATATTATCCACGCTCTCTTTTTTTATATCGTTTAAAAAACTTTTCAAACGGCTTTCGAATTTTTCTATATCTTCTTGGTTTGGTAATGGGTGTTTTACAGGATTTTTTAGCCAGTTGTTCCAAAGGTCTGGATGATTGGATAAAACTTCCTGATAACTTTTTCCTTCCCAGTCTCCAAAGTGCATTTCCCGTAGTCTCATATCTATTATAGGCTCTATTCCAAGAATATCCCCTATAATTGTGGCCGTTTGGTAGGCTCTTCTAAGGTCAGAAGTGTAGATTTCCTGTATGCCTTTATCCTTTAAAGCTTCTCCAGCGAGTCTTGCCTGAACCACACCTTTAGGCGTCAAGTAAGTATCTATATGTCCCTGAATTATACCTTTTAAATTATACTCGCTCTCTCCGTGGCGGCACAGATAAAGATTTTTCATTCTTCCAGCTCAAATAAGACTGGTATTTCTTTGCAGTCGTTAAACTTTACACAATGGATACACTCAGTCCATACCTTTTGGGGGAATAGAGATTTATCTACAACTTTAAAGCCTAGCTTTTCAAAAAACTGAGGTACGTACGTAAGGGCAAAAACTTTTTTTATGCCAAGGTTTCTTGCATCCTTTATACACTCATCTACTATTTTTTTTCCTATTCCTTTATGCTGGTACTCATCTATAACTGCAAGGGATTTTATCTCTGCCAAATCCTCCCAAAATACATGTAGGGAACCAACCCCAACGATTTTTCCATCCTCTTCATACACAAAAAAGTCTCTTATATTTTCATATATACCATTGAGACTTCGTGGTAGGAGAAGACCTTTTAGGGCAAAGTTTTGAAGAACTGAAAAGATTTGCTGGGCATCTTTGACTGTTGCTTTTCGGATAGTTCCTTTGCTGGTTTCTGTCTTGTTAATCTCTTATTTACCTCATTGTTAAGTTCAACAATGGTTAATTTTAACTTATAGTTTGGCTAAAAGAAATAAGGGGAAGTTTACCCCCTATTCAAGTTTAGTTTGCCTCAGCTTTTGCAGTTTCCTTTTCTTTCTTAGTCTTAGCTTTTTTCTTTTTTTTAGTCTTTTCTTTTAGCTTTTCAAAGTCTCTGATAGCGATAGGGAATACTTCATCTATGTGTTCCACAAATCTAAGGTCTAGGTTCTTTCTTACAAATGCTGGCAGGTCTTCCATTACCTCATCTTTGTTTCCTTTTGGGAGGATAACAGTTTTTAT
>JALUFA010000049.1 GCA_027052485.1 Hydrogenothermaceae bacterium | reverse complement strand
ATAAATATCTCCCTGTGGATATACTTTTCCATAAATAGTAGTTGTAGGTCTTGTTTGGAAGTAATGGCTATCTGCTTTTGTATATTCAAAATCAAGTCCTATAAAAGTTTTTCCTAAAAAGTTTTTAAACTGATATTTATTTAATATCCCTGCAGTATAGGTTTTTGAATCTCTTTCTGGATATGCTTTTGGTATCCATGTTGCAACATACTTGTTTTGATTAAACCTTACATAAGGAATTATATTTAATAAATTTTTTCCCAGCTGTTTTTCATAGTTAAAAGAAAGTCTTGCCATTGTTACCTTTCTATATGGATTATCTAAGTCTGGAGGAAGTCCCGAATCTTCAGGATCTGTCTCAAACGTAGTTTTATCGAGATATCCTGCCATATGTGCGTCCAATTTGTTAAATATAAAACTCGTTTTTAGGACAGAAGATTCATCTAAAAATGTTTCCAGTTTAGTTAAAATTTCTCCTCTCTTGTAATCTGTTTTATCTCTCCATCCATCACTTTGCATATAAGAACCTTTTAAAAGGTACGCTGTATTATCATTTAAAGAGTTGGAAATTCCTAACTTTGTTCTTAAAAATCCATAACTTCCACCCTCTATATAAAAGTCTCTTTTTAACTTCCAGGAGGGATTTTCACTTTTTATGTTAACAACGGCACCTATAGCGTCTGACCCATAAATTGCTGTTCCAATTCCCTTTAATATCTCAACAGACTTAAAAGATGTTGCATATGTAGTCCACCATAAAGCATTATGATTGAAAAATCCTGTAGATTGAACAGGGATTCCATCCTGTAAATAAAGATAATAAGGACTGTAATTTATGGGAAGCCTTATTGCTGTTGCATGACCTAAAGCTGCTGCAACCTGAGTTATTAATACACCAGGAGTAGAGTTTAGAGTTTCTTTAGGATGAAAAGGATTATCTAATCCTATTTCGTCTTTATTTACCTTATCAATTCTTACAGGTACATCGATTAGCTTTTGCTTTGTCCTTGTTGCTGTTGTTATTTCTTCAATTTTAAAAGTTTCTTGGGCAAAAGAGATAGAGCTCAAAACAAATAAAGACGAAACAAGTTTTTTGTTCATTTTGCATCCCTCTTTGTGTTTAATTTTTGTTAATTTTAACTTAAAAATAATTTAAATTAAAATTGAAAATTGTGTTTTAGATGGGGGAGCTTTTAAAGGAAGCTATGCCACAATGGACGGTGTTCAGGATAAACTTCCTGTTGATGTGTGGATAAAAGGTTGTCCCCCTGAGCCTATAGATATTATTTCTGGAGTTTTGAAATTGATAGAAGGAAAGTTTGAGTAGATACTACTTTTTCTTTATAGCCTTTGCTATCAGACTTCTTCCTTTACTTTCCTGCATGCAGGATTTGTAAGCGCACATTATACACAGAATATCGTTCGGATTAAAACCTTTTTTATAAGCAGAGGAGAGAACCTCCTCCGAAAGATTTTCTATCTCTTTTTTTAGTTCTTCTTTCCTTTTCTCTAAATCCATACTACTCACAGCTAGGACAGATTTTGTTTAACAATGGGTCTGTGGGGCAGGCGTCTACATTTCCAGATTTAACTTTATCTACTACTTCATCTCCGTATTTTTCTCTAGCCATTCTTTCTATCTCTTCTAGGTTTTCGTCTTCTTTTTTCATTCTTGCTTTAGCAAGACCAAACCCTCTTCTTGTTCCGCGTTTGTTAACCTTTTGGGTGTACTTTTCCCCTTTTATTGTTTTGTCAATGAAGCAGTAGTAGGTAGATTTTAAACCTTTTTCCCAAGCGTACATGTAAATGTCAAACATATCGTCCCTTAGGTCTTCTTCTATGTAGAGAGATTTAGAAACTGCTTGGTCTATGTACTTTTGGAAGGCTGCCGCTATGTCTATCTGCCTTTTTGGATGGATTTCGTAAGCTCCTTTAAAGAGGGCTTTGTTTATCTTACCGTCAAGCTCATCTATGTACTGGATAGAACCTCCGTTGGCTTTAATCTTCTCCGCCATCTCTTCGTTCCACATGTCAAGTTCTTCTAGCTTTTTCATAAGTTGTTTGTTTACCACTATAAACTTACCTGAAAGGGTATCCCTTGAGTAAACATTTGAGAAGTAGCTATCTATAGAGGAGGTAGTGCCCGCAATTATAGATATAGACGCTGTAGGCGCAATTGCAAGTAGAACGGCGTTTCTTCTTGGTGGGTATGGATAAGGTTTCCCTTTTTGTTTCATCTCTTCATAGTGAGGAAACGCTCCTCTTTCTTTTGCAAGTTCCTCAGATTTTCTATAAGCGGTTTCTCTCATAAACTTGGCAACTTTTTCTGCAAACTCAGCTGCAGCATCACTGTCATAAGGTATACCGAGCTCTACAAGGGTTTCTGCAAATCCCATAAGACCTATACCAAGAGGTCTTAAGTCCATGGTGTTTTTACGGGACTCTTCAGATGGATAGAAGTTCTTATCAAGGATGTTATCCAATGCAACAACCATCGTTTCTATTGTGTCTTTTAGTTTATCCCAGTCTATATCGGTTTTGTCGTCATTTATATGTTTTGAAAGGTTAACAGACGCAAGAGTACAAACTGCCGTACTCTCTGGAGAGTTCGGAATTGATATCTCGGTACAGTTTCCAGTGATAATTCCGTTAAATATAAGGGAGTGGTTGTATAGCTGGGTTGGTCGTAAACGTCTTCTTTACCTGTGTAGTTTATTTCCTCTATTGTTGCAAAGAAGTGTTCAGATTTTCGGCTATATTTAGGATAACCTTTCTCTTCTCTTTCTTTTAGGATACTTAAGGCTTTTTCCTGTTTTTTTCCTAAAAATCCCACTTCTTCTACAAATCTTACGGCGTTATTACCATTAATTAAAAGTCGGTACAGAGGTTTTGAATCATAGGTTCCTTCTTTGCCATCTTTTGTTATGTATTTAAAATGTCCTTTTTCATAATCTCTCATTTTAGAGATGCTTGACTTAATGCCAAAGTTGGCAAGTAGCATCTGTATTTCTTCTAATAGCTTTCTGCTTTTGCTGGCAAGCTGAATTGAAAATGTAGAAATTTTCTCATTTCTTATCTCATTTATAGTAGCATCTGCAGTAAATAATCCCTGTAAGTATCCAACTACTGTTTCTTTTGTTCCCCTAAATACAAACTCAGGTACACGTAGTTTATTGCCTTTTGTAAATCCATATCTTTCTAAAACCTTAGCTAATCTCTGATTTGCAAATCTAACCTTCTTACTATTTTCAGTATGATTAAAAACTCGTGGAAGTGTATTTGTATAAGTTCTATTGTTAGGAGATGCATAGTCTCTTTCTAGAATGTAATCAATGGCCAATAAAACTTTTTCTGAAAGCTCTATGTCATGATTGTAAAGGTCTATACATGCGCTTGTGTATTTTCCTTTCTCCATAAATGTTCCATCTCCAGCGATTAACCCTGTTATTAATCCAAGCTCGTAATATCCTTCTGCTCCAAACTGACCTTCCCCAGATTGGATTAAAAGTTTATCTCCAGGTTTTAAGTCCGACAGTTTAACTTTTTCTATTTTGTAATCTATGGCATACCCATTTACCACTTTAGACGGAACAGCTCTATAAAATTCATGCCAGTCTGTAGCTTTTATTTTGTATCCTTCTTTTGTGATTACCTCATAAACATCTGCATTTTCTTTTGTTTTAAACATCTTTAAACATTGGGCAGTAGATATGCCATACTCTTTCCAATTTCCATCTGTTCGTTTGTCAAATGTAGCAATTATTGGTTCTCCTTTTTCATAAAGTTCCTTAGCTTTTACAAGTCCCCACTGTGTAGCAAGTCTTGTATCACCTGTAACACATAAGTTAGATGAGTTTATAACGCTGTACTCAGGGCAAGGATTATGTTCGTTATGCCTGTCTTTGAAAGTAAGCCACGGATGACCTGTTTTAGCCAGTTTAAACAGATATCTTTTAAACCATTCCTGAGAGTCTATCTTTTTCCACAGTCTTAGCTGTCCTGTTTCTGCTTTCTCAATGCATTTATAGTAATTTTCTGTAAAATCTTTTCCCCAGCTTGTTACAAGCTCAGGACACTCTGCAGGGTCAAAAAGGTAGATAGGTTCACCTTCTTTTATTCTTCTCATTAATTCATCCGGCATCCATAGGGCTGTGTTTAAGGAAGGTGTCCTAAAGTAAGGGTTTCCTGTTGTTTCTCTAAGGTCAAGGAAAGCATCTATGTCTAGGTGCCAAGGCTGCAGATACATTACCTGAGAACTTCTCCTTCTTCCTCCCTGCTGGATAGCGTTTACAATAGTGTCAAAAATCTTAATAAACGGAATTATTCCTGAAGATTTAGCGTTTAATGATTTGATTGGAGAACCTGTTGCTCTTATTCGCGTAACGTCTGTACCTACCCCACCTGCGTACTTGGCTAAAAATGCTGTTTCTTTAGCTTTATCCATAATAGACTCAAGAGAGTCATCTATAACGTTTACATAACAACTGGAATACTGGTGCGTTACTGTTCCAGAGTTATAAAGGGTAGGTGTTGAGTGTAGATACTCAAGCTTCGAGATTTTATTGTAAATCTTTATAATCTCTTCTTCATCGTTTCCTATCCCCATTGCAACTCTCATAAAGAACCACTGGGGCTTTTCTATAATTTCCCCGTCTCTATCTTTGGTAAAGTATCTATCTTTTAATGTTGTCATTCCAAAATAATCTAGCAGGTTGTCTCTATCATAGTCTATTGCATTCTCCAGTTTCTCCAAATCAAAGTCTAAAAGCTCCTTTTTATACAGGTTTTCCTTTACTCCAAACTCAATGGCTTCCTTAAATGATTTAAACCTTTTATCTATCTTTCTGTTTATTATCTTCTGGAGCTGTCTAGATGCTAGTGTGTCGTATATGTAATGGGTTGGGATTAGCTGCTCTATGGCTTTTAGAACTAGAAAGTCAAGCTCTTCTGTAGTTACCCTTTCTGGGATTTTTAAATCAAGCTCCTTTGCGATTTTAAATGCTATCTCCCAGTCGTCTGGTAAGTCCATCCCCTCAAAGAGGGCAAATATTGCATTTATAAGTTTTTTCATCTGAAAC
>JALUFA010000048.1 GCA_027052485.1 Hydrogenothermaceae bacterium | reverse complement strand
TTTTGCCAAACAGCCTGTTGTAGTTGCAGCTGCAGCGAACACCGAGTTTGCAGTTAAAGACATAGCAAAACTTTATGAAAAAAAATTTCATACACCAGTTAAGATTATACTCTCAGCATCGGGAAAGCTTGCTAACCAGATAGTAAGGGGTGCTCCATACCATGTTTTCTTATCTGCAGATATGAAGTATCCAACCTTTGTGTATAAAAGAGGTTATGCTCTGACAAAACCAAAAGTGTATGCCTATGGCGTACTTGTTTTATGGACTTTGAAAGATATACCCCTTAAACAAGACTTAAGATTTCTGCTCTCTCCATCCATAAAAAAGATAGGTGTTCCAAATCCTAGACTTGCGCCCTACGGCAGACAGGCTGTTAACGCCTTAAGGTACTATCACATATATGACAAGGTTAGACCAAAGCTGATTTTTGGAGAGAGTGTGGGACAGACAAGCCAGTATATTTACAAAAAGCTTGTAGACGTTGGTTTTACTGCAAAATCAATTGTTTTGTCTCCGGTGTTAAAAGAAAGGGGTAAATGGGTTGAGGTAAATCCGAAAGCTTACAAACCAATAGCACAGGGAGTTGTACTATTAAAAGCTGCCAAAGATAATGAGGATGCCAAGAGATTTTATAACTTTTTGTTTTCTCAAGAGGCAAAGAAAATATGGCAAAAGTACGGTTATAAGGTTCAATGATAGACTCTGAGTTTATCCAAACTTTAATCATTACCTTTAAGCTAGCTACCTTTACGACTGTGATACTTCTTTTACTTGGAATACCTCTGGCGGCTCTGCTTGCTTTTAAAAAGTTTCGTTTTAAAACCTTGGTAGAGGCGATAGTAAATCTACCTATAGTTCTACCTCCTACGGTTTTAGGTTTTTACTTTTTGGTTGCCTTTGGTGATGAGAGTCCAATTGGCAGGTTTTTAAAGGACTACTTCAACATAAAGCTCGTTTTTACCTTTGAAGGGCTAGTTGTTGCGTCTGTTATATACAGTCTGCCTTTTATGGTTCAACCTGTTTACTCTGCATTCCAGAGTTTTCCAAAAAAACTCATAGAAGCTTCGTATGTTTTAGGCAAATCTAGGCTGGAGACTTTTTTAAAAGTGGTTATCCCCAACATCAAACCTGCCATTATAACCGGAGCGGTTCTAACATTCGCCCACACTGTAGGAGAGTTTGGGGTTGTTCTTATGGTTGGTGGTTCCATCCCTGGAGAGACAAAAGTTGCATCTATTGCCATTTACGAGGAGGTAGAAGCCTTAAACTATGATAAGGCAAACCTATACGCTCTAGTTTTACTTGCCATTTCATTCTTTACTTTATTTATAACCTACCTTCTAAACAAAAAATTCTCCCTTGAGCTTGAATGATAGAAGTACAGCTGAAAAAAAAGCTTAAAGATTTTACCTTAGATGTTAATCTTTCCATAAAAAAAGGTCAGTTTGTATCAATCTTTGGAAAATCCGGAAGTGGGAAAACAACAATTTTAAGAAGCATCGCAGGTTTAGCAAAACCTGATAAAGGGAAAATTCAGGTAGAGAATGACATTTGGTTTGATTCAAAAAAGGATATAAACCTACCTCCCCAAAAGAGAAATGTTTCCCTTGTTTTTCAGGGTACGGCATTATTCCCTAACATGTCCGTACTGGAAAACATCACCTACGGAATGAAGAAAAAAGATGAAACTCTCCTTGAAGAGGTAATCTCAATAACAAATGTAAGGCATCTACTTACACGAAAACCTTTTAACCTTTCAGGTGGAGAAAAACAGAGGGTAGAACTGGCAAGGGCTGTGTTAAAACAACCAAAAGTTCTGCTTTTAGATGAGCCTTTTTCAGCTTTAGATATCCACTCAAAACTTGAGATTTACGATGAGCTTGTAGAACTTCACAACCGATTTAACTTAACTACTATACTTATCAGCCATGACCTTTTTGAGGTTAGCAAGCTGGCAGAAAAGGTTTTTTTAATTGAGAAAGGAAAAATCTTAAAAGAAGGCAAGCCTGAGGATATTTTTAAGGATGAAAAGTATAAGTCAGCTTTAAATTTTTATAAAAACCTGCTAGGGGGATTAAACGATGATAAAGCACAATAAACACCTTGATAACGTTCCTGTTTACAAACCAGGAAAGCCTATAGAAGAGGTTCAAAGAGAATACAACCTTGATGAGGTTATCAAACTTGCGTCTAACGAAAATCCGTACGGTTGTTCCTTATTCGTGAAAAAAGCGGTTGAAAATGAAGCAGTTCATCTGAACCGATACCCGGATGGAGGAGCTTACTACCTTAGAAAAAAACTGGCTAGCTTTTTATCTGTAGGCGAAGATGAAATAATCTTTGGTAATGGTTCAAACGAAATACTTGATATGATAGCCCGTGTTTTCCTAAATCCAGACTCAGAAGCGTTAATGTTTCAAGGCTCTTTTATCGTTTACAAGATTGTTTCAATGCTACAGGGGGCAAAGGTTAAAGAAGTATCGCTGGAAAACAACTTCCAAAGAGATTTAAACAGACTTTTAGATGCAATAACAGAAAACACATCGGTGGTTTTTATTGACAACCCCTGTAATCCAACAGGAGTTGCAAACTTTAAAGATGAGTTTGATGAGTTTATACAAAAACTACCAGACCACGTTTTACTGGTTTTAGATGAGGCTTACTTTGAGTATGCAAAGCAGCACAACGTACCTGATGGAATAAACTACGTAAGGCCTATAAATCCCAAAATCCCTAAAAAGAACGTTATCATCACGAGAACTTTTTCCAAAGCTTACGGTTTAGCAGGTTTGAGGATAGGTTATGGTGTAGCCAATAAAGACATAATCTCTAAACTTGAAAAAGTTCGCCAGCCTTTTAACACAAACAGACTAGCACAGGTTGCAGCCCTAGAGGCACTAAAAGACCAGGCTTTTGTAAAGTTTTCCGTAGATATGAATGAAAAGCAAAAAGAGTACCTTTATGAAGAGCTGGAAAAACTGGGTATCTGTTATATTCCCTCTTATGCAAACTTTATAATGTTTAAGTCTCCAAGGGAGGATTTATACGAGAGGCTACTAGAAAAAGGTATCTCCATAAGGCCTGCCTTTGGTTTTGACGGCTACCTTAGGGTTTCGGTAGGAACTCCAGAGGAAAATGAAAAGTTTGTAAAAACGCTAAAGGAAATATTATAAAGAGCAGCTAATATTTTTTGACAATACAAAACTTAATACTTATTATTATATAATAGTATTTTGACAAAATTAATGGAGGTTTAAAGTAAATGCTTATCAAAAAAGAGCATGCGTTAGCGCTGCTAAACGCAAAGTCTAACGAAGAAAAGGGGCTTGCCTGCCAGATTGCTATAAAGGCAGAAGAACCACCTTACGAAGAACTAGAACTACAAAACTTATTAGAACAGGGCTCTAGCCCAATAGAGTACGTTCTAACCTACTGGGGAAGAAACCTAGTTTACCTTATGGATGAAATGATACAAAAGGGACTCCTTCCTCACCCATCAGAGTGGGATGATGACTTTAGATGGATTGGCTCTGAAGTTATCGCTATGATTGAAGCGGCTATCAAAAGTGGAAACCTAACAGGAGAAAAGACCTTTGAAGCTCTAAACAAAAGAGGTTTCGCCCAAGAAGTCCATGAAGAAAAGAAAGGCTGGTTTAAAGAGATTAACGACTATGCAAAATCCGTGTATGAAATCTACCAAAACGCAAAACCAAGACTTGAAATTTCAAAAGATTTAGCAAACTACATAGCAGCTATGCCTATAGGACCTGCCGAAACAAGTATGCTACCAGAACACGGAAGATTTCCAATGGTGCTTGAATCTATGAGACTTATCTCTTTCTCAGTGCCAAATTCTGACGTTTACACACTTTCAGGTCTAGGACAGGCAGTACAGAATGTTATCACTCATATGGCTCCAGCCTTTGAAACGGTAATCAATGAAGATTACATGTACTCACTTCTAAAAGTTTTAGACAAAGGAGTTGAGGCGTTAACAGACCAAGAAAGGGAAGTTTTAGAAGCCCTCGCATTTATTGATGATGAAGGAGAGCTCTTACCAGCAGGTGAAGCACTTCTAGAAGTTTATAGACTTTGGAGTGATAAAATCTACAGACCTGTTAAAACATTCAACCTTGAACTGTTAGACGAAGAACTCCTACTAGGACTTGAAAAGGTATGGAAAAAGCACGAAGAAAACCCTGAAATCATTCCTACAGATGAAGAAATCGTCCACTATCTACTAGAAAAGCCACTCAAAGAGTACAAACACCTCAGAGAGTGGTACGGTAGAATGCTAAATCAGGCAATGGGATACCAGAAGAAAGAAGAGCTAAAGAAAAAGTGGTCTGAACTATTTACAATTGAAGAACTCTTCAAACACTTCTGGGAAAAAGGAAACGAGTGGTACGAAAGACTGTTTGATACTGTAAAAGAGTCTCTCTACTCTATGGAGGCGTTTGACCTCATCAGGTCTGAGGTAGATGAAAAAACAGGAAAGACTATCTACAAGTTTACTCCACACGGTCTAAAAGTTTTAAAAGACCTCAAAGAAAGAGGAGTAAGGGAAATAAGGTCTGATGCTGTAAAATCAATCTCTATTACAAAAACCCAATTTGGAGCGCCAAACTACGAGTGGTACGAAGAAGCCGTTAAGGAACACCTAGTAGGCGGAGGCTTCCCAACAGTTTCAGGTAAACTGTACGAGGAGCTGGCATATAACATCTACAGAAGACCTCATTTAACAAGATTTGAGCTAATGGTTCTCCACAAAATACCAGCTTACGGAATGTTCTTAGATGACCTTTACAAAGAGTTTGACGAAACTCTCAAAGAAGAAGTTTGGTATGCTGTAAACAAACTTGAAGCAAGATACATTCTAGATATCCTTCCAAACGAAGGTCTAGTTTTAACAGAAGCAGGAAAACTCCTTAAAAAAGCCCTTGCAGGCGTTCCAGAAGGAATAGCAAACCCAATTAACCCTGTAATCGTTAGAATACTGGAAGCTTTAAGAAAGGTTGGAAACCTATACGTAAAAGAACAAAGGGTTAGAATACTACCTAAAAACTGGGAAGAAGCAATTAGAC
>JALUFA010000047.1 GCA_027052485.1 Hydrogenothermaceae bacterium | reverse complement strand
ATCTATTATTTTAAAAACACGGGCTACATAACCAAGAAGAAAGTAAAAAACAACGCTAAAAAGACTCTCTAGCAACCTTTATCCACCGCTAACAGGTGGTATTACGGCAACTGTGTCTCCGTCTTTCAGCACTTTGTCTTTTTCTGCGTACTCCTCGTTGATAGCAAACATGGCTTTATCTAAGTTTTCTTGTATTTCAGGATATTTCTCTTTAAGTAGTTTAATCAAATCCTTTAAGGTTGCCCCTTCTGGGATATTTATTTGTTCGCTGCTTTTTTTAAGCTTATCTTTTATTGAGGAAAAATACAGAACTTTAATCGTCAAACTTAATCTCCCATTCGGTAATGAGATGTGAACCTCTTACAAAATGGGCTCTTAGCTTTGCCTTTACAACCTCGTCTAGAGACTGGAAACCCTCTCCATCCACTAGAGTAGGCGTATCTTTTCCACCTACGATAAAAGGCATGTGTATAAGACGTATCTCATCTACAAGACCAAGTTTTATAAGTTTCCAGTTTAGAGTGGCTCCACCTTCTACCATCAGCTTTTTTATACCTTTTTTGTAAAGCTCATCCATCATCCTGACTAGGTCAACCTCATTATCACCACATTTTAAAACTTCAACTTTCTCTTCTAGCTGCTTTACTTTCTCTTCTGGTGCAGACTCTGTCGTTACGATTATGGTAGGCGCGTGTTTTTGGAGTATGTTTGCATCTAACGGAATATCAGCTCTTGATGTTGGTACTATTCTTGTTGGGTTGTTTCCTTCTGCGTATCTAACAGTTAAAAACGGGTTATCTGTTCTGACAGTTTCGGCTCCAACCATTATTCCATCAACTTTAGCCCTTAGCTGGTGGAGATACCTTATAGCCTCTTCATCCATAAATTTCATTATCTCTTTTGAAGAAACCCCTCTTTTTAATGTAAGCTTTCCATCTATAGTAACTTCTGAAACTATTATCGTGTATGGACGGTTCATCTAAATTCCCCTTATTCTAGTCGTACTCTTTATTATACTTGATGTATAGATAAACAATTCTCTGGAGGAGTGATAACACCGTTAAAACGGTTATTACCTTAAATCCAAAGGATAATCCCCCAAGTATGTGAAAATGCTCGAATATGGCAAATATAATAATGGCAAGCATTGTTTCAGGTCTTCCGAAAAAACCGATACCCTCAAGAGGATCATCTATCTTACCTTTCTTTCTGTTGGAAAACCCTATCTCTGCATAAGCCACTGGTTTTATAAATGTGTGAAGCTGATTTGCGATAACGGCAATTGCGGTTAATAAAGGCGTTGAGTAGGCCATACCTATAGCAAACAGTACTGCACCATCTACAATTTTGTCTGCAAGCCAATCAAAAACTGCACCAAACTTTGATGCCTTTTCTGATTCTCTTGCAACTACACCGTCCATCAAATCAAAAAATCCACTTAAAAATAGGAGTAGCGCTCCTGTAAATGGTTTATGGATGTAGAAAAAGTATGCAGCCATAAGTCCAAGGATTATGGATATAACTGTAATAATATTGGGAGTGATGTGGCTTTTAGCCAGCACCACCCCGATAGGTTCGTATATCTTCTTAAGAGATTTTCTCTTTGACGTAAGGTTCATCTTATAACTCTTTACCCTCTAACCAAGGCATCATTTTTCTAAGTTCTTTTCCTACTTTTTCTACTGGGTGTTCTTCGTCTCTTCTTACTAATGCGTTAAAGTGTGGTCTTCCTGCTACGTTTTCTAAAATCCATTCTTTGGCAAACTCACCTTTTTGGATTTCTTCAAGGATTTTTTTGTGTACCGGTTTTACTGCTTCGTATATTCTTTCACCTCTTGTAACGTCTCCGTACCTAGCAGTGTCTGATATAGAGTATCTCATTCCAGAAATTCCGTACTGGTAAATAAGGTCTACGATGAGTTTTAGCTCGTGTAAGCACTCAAAGTATGCAACTTCTGGTTGGTATCCAGCCTCTATTAACGTTTCAAAACCTGCCTTTATCAGTGCAGTTGCACCACCACAAAGAACGGCTTGTTCTCCAAATAGGTCTGTCTCTGTTTCTTCTTTAAAGGTTGTTTCTATAACTCCAGCTCTAGTACACCCAATACCCTTTGCGTAGGCGAGGGCTATATCTTTAGCTTTTCCTGTGTAGTCCTGATGAACTGCAACAAGCCCAGGTACTCCTTTTCCTTCCTCGTACTGCCATCTTACAAGGTGCCCGGGACCTTTAGGTGCTACGAGGAAAACATCAACAAACTTTGGTGGGATAATCTGGTCGAAATGGATATTAAACCCGTGAGCGAAAGCCAAAGCATTTCCTTCCTCAAGGTTTGGCAGGATAAGCTCTTTGTAAACTTGAGGTTGAACTGTGTCTGGAATTAGCATCATTATAACGTCTGCTTTTTTTGCAGCTTCGTCTGGAGGTAAAACCTCAAATCCGTCTTTTTTCGCTTTTTCCCATGAACGGCTTCCTGCGTAAAGTCCAATAACTACGTTAATTCCACTGTCTCTCAGGTTTAGTGCGTGAGCATGTCCTTGGCTTCCGTAACCTATAATGGCTACAGTTTTATCCTTAAGATATTCTAAAGATGCATCTTCATCGTAGTAAATTTTTGCCATTTGTTTCCTCCATTAGTTATTTTTAATAACAATTTTATCTATTTTATATCCATTTAAAATCTTCTTCAAAAGATAGGCTGCGTAAATGTCCTCAAATATAACTAAATTAACGCTTAAAGTTGCTCCTCCTATAGTAATCTTTTGTTTTCTTGCCTTTTTAGCCCTCTCTTTAAAAGGTGTAAGTGCATCTCCGTATGTAGAAACCAGCTTTAAAAATTTTTCGTTGGTGCTGCCAGTTGTTAAAACTTCTAAATCTACTTTTTTTTCTTTTTTTATCGGCTTAAAAGATATGTACTTACTCTTGATTTTTTCTAAGTCTGAAGGAATGTCTTCAGCAGAGTTTGAAGTAATACATACGGTTTCAAGGTGTTTGTCTTTATTTTCTACATTGAAGCATACCGTATAAGAGGATAACATCCACGAAACGCTTATTGATATGTGAGGAGCATTCTGGTTTGAGGTTAAGTTTTTTATTTTCTCTTTAAAGAAGTTCTTAAAAACGTCCTGATAGTAGATTGATAGGTTTTCTATTGAGACTTTTTCTAAAAATAATGAAGGTTTCCCCCACGAGAGGAGGGGAAAGAAGATAAAAAAAAAAGAGCAGTCTATATCTCATTTTTCATTTTTTCTTGTGCTGACTCTCTTATAACTGCTAAAACTCCTGTCCTTGCAACATCTTTTATTCCAAAAGGTCTAACAAGGTCTATAAATGCATCAATTTTATCCTGATTTCCTGTTATCTCTACCGTGTATGAATCTCTGGCAACATCAACAACCTTTGCCCTGAAAATGTCAACCAATCTCATGATTTCATCTCTTGCATCACTGTCGGCTGTGTGGATTTTAATAAGGGCAAGCTCTCTTTCTATGTGTGGCGTGTCTGTTATATCCCTGACCTTTAAGGTTTCTATCAGCTTTCTTAATTGTTTTATGATTTGTTCTACTACCCTTTCATCACCGTTAACTATTATCGTTATACGAGCAATGGAGGGCTCATGGGTCTTTCCAACTGTTAGGCTATCTATGTTATAACCTCTTCCTGCAAAAAGTGAGGTTATTCTAGACAGCACACCTACGTTATGCTGTACTTTTACTACTATAACGTGCTTTCTTACTGAGCTTTTAGGTTGTGGTCTTATTTTTACTGTTTTTATCTCTTCTATCATCTCTTACCCCACTAAGTACATTGTTTCGGCTTCACCTTTTTCTCCAGGGTGGAGTATCATCTCCCTGTAAGACTTTCCAGCCGGAACCATTGGTAAAACGTTTTCTTCTCTATCTACTGCAAAGTCCATTATAACAGGCCTGTCATTTATCTTCATTGCTTCTTCTAAAACCTGTCTAACCTCTGAAGGTTTTGTTGCTCTTAAACCAACAGCTCCAAAGCTTTCTGCAAGTTTTACAAAATCTGGCTGGGTGGAAAGACATACAGAGGAGTATCTACTATCGTAGAAGAGCTCCTGCCACTGTCTAACCATTCCTAAAAACTCGTTGTTGAGAATGGCAACCTTTACAGGTACCCTGTACTGTACTGCTGTTGCGATATCCTGAATATTCATAAGGAAGGAGCCATCCCCTTCTATTGCGAAAACCTCTTTTTCTGGTCTTGCAATTTTTGCTCCAACAGCTGCTGGAAATCCAAAACCCATAGTTCCAAGGCCACCTGAGTTTATAAACTGTCTTGGAAAACTGTATTTATAAAACATTGCAGCCCACATCTGGTGCTGGCCTACACCGGCTGTGATAATAGCATCTCCCTTTGTCACGTTATAAATCTCTTCAACAACGTACTCAGGTTTTATGATTGGGCTTTTTCTGTCGTATGTTAGGGGATGCTCTATCTTCCACTTTTCAATCAGTTTTAGCCAGCTCTCTCTTGCCTCTTCCCACTCCATAGGCTTTCCTTCAAGCTCTTTAATCAGTTTTTGTAAAACCCTTTTAACATCTCCAACGATAGGAACGTCAACGGTTATTGTCTTACTGATAGATGCAGGGTCAATGTCTATGTGGATAATCTTTGCCTCTGGGGCAAACTCATCAATCTTGCCTGTAACCCTATCGTCAAATCTTGCACCAACGGCGATAAGAAGGTCAGAGTTATAAACGGCCATGTTAGCGTAGTAAGTTCCGTGCATACCTAGCATGTGTAGTGCCAATGGGTGGTTTTCTGGAAAGGCACCTTTACCCATAAGGGTTGTTGTCACGGGGATTTTTGCCATTTCGGCAAGTTTTATAAGCTCCTGCTGTGCCTCGGATGCTACAGCACCACCACCAACGTATAGAACTGGCCTTTTTGCCTGTCTTATCAGCTTTGCTGCCTTTTTTATCTGGGCTATATTTCCCTCATAGTGGGGTTTATAGCCGGGAAGGGCGTTTATAACATCCTTTTCTGTTGGCATTTTGTAGTCGTATACCTGCTGGGTGATATCCTTGGGAATGTCTACCAGAACAGGGCCTGGTCTACCGGTTCTTGCTATGTAAAAAGCTTCTCTCAGTATAAGGGCTAGGT
>JALUFA010000046.1 GCA_027052485.1 Hydrogenothermaceae bacterium | reverse complement strand
CTTTTTTCTCTGTGTATCCATACAGAGTTGGTAAAAAGTCTGCTGTTATAACTGAACTTACGTATATACCTGTTTTTTCTTGAAGTTTGTTTAAGGCTGTGTAGCTTTCGGAAGTTGCGTATGGAGAGGAAATGTAGGCTGTTTGTGTTGGGTTTTCCGATATGATGTCTGCAACTTTTTTAATAGCTTCCGTAAAGGATACATTTTTGCCATTAACACTGGCTCCTTTTGCTCTTTTTTCGCTCTCATAAATGTCGTATCCAAGGTAAGCACCACTACACACCTGCAGGTCTCCAGTAGAACGCATCCTGTAGATTTTTTTCTTTTTATCATCGTAGTCTATAGCTACAGGACAGTTCATACTACAAAAACCACAGTAGGCTACCCTTTCCTTTAGCAGCCATGGACGGGCTTTGTACTTAAAAGGCTTAAATAGGATAGCTCCAACAGGGCATATATCTACACATAGGCCACACATCTCACAGGAACTTTGTGAGTCCATAGGTTTTTCATCTGGGGAGATTACTATTTCAAAACCTCTTTCCTTCTGGTAGAGGCTATCGCTTCTGTTTATGTTCTGGCATACACTAACACATCTCATACACAGTACGCATCGGTTAGACACGTACTCTAAAAAGTCGCTCTGCCAGTCGTCTTCTGGTCTTATCTTTTCAAATGGGGATATAGGTAAAACTGGATGTTGGGGTCCATAGTAAGTCCCCCAGTTTTGTAAATCACACTCTCCAGCTTTATCACAGACGGGACAGTCTAGAGGGTGTCTGGTAAAAAGCATCTCAAGGATAAACTTTCTATCGTTGAAAACTTCATCGTTTAGGGTTTCTATTTCCATTCCATCGTAAACGTAGGTACCGCAGGCAATAATGCTTCTCTTCCACTTTTTGTCCCACACAAGGCACATTCTACAGCCGCCAAAAATCGGAAGTTTTTCGTTATAGCAGAATGTAGGGATGAGTATGTTTAACTGCTTTGCGGCTTCTAGAACGGTGGTGTTTTTAGGGACGTAAATTTCCTGCCCGTCTATGACAACCCTAACTTTTTCCATTTAAAACCTCTTTGCTGTAAAATTTAATTAACCACTTATTAAACTTGGAGAAAGCTTTTATGAAACAGGCTGACCTTATTTTAACAAATATATCTTACATACTAACTATGGATGCTGACCTAACTCAGCTAACAGATAGCGATATTGTTATCAAAGACGGCAAAATCATAGACATAGGCAAAGACAAAAAAAATGAGTACTACGGAAAAACTATAGACTGTAGGGAGAAGATTGCCATACCGGGATTGATAAACACCCACACCCACGCGGCGATGACGCTATTAAGGGGATATGGTAGTGATAATCCTCTTAAGATCTGGCTTGAGGAGTATATATGGCCTGTTGAGGGGAAATTTGTTAGCTATGATTTTGTAAAGGATGGAACGGATATTGCCTGTTATGAGATGCTTAGAAACGGAATAACCACGTTTGTGGATATGTACTTTTATGAAGATGCGGTGGCTGAAAGCGTTAAAAATGCAGGTATGAGGGCTGCCCTTTGTACTGGTATCCTTGACTTTCCAAATCCCGGGGCATCATCTCCAGATGAAGGTTTAAAGAAGACAGAAGAGTTTATAAAAAGGTATCAAGGTGATGAAAATATATATCCGTGTGTTGGTCCCCATGCTCCCTACACCTGCTCTCCAGAAACCTTAAAAAAGGCTATGGAAATAGCAGAAAAGTACGACACTCTCTTTCATATCCACGTTTCAGAAACCACGTTTGAAGTAGAGACAATAAAAGAAAAGTACGGCAAAACCCCTGTAGAACATCTAGACAGTATTGGAGTTTTAAATGACAGGGTTCTGGCAGCCCACATGGTACACCCTACAGACAAGGAAATTGAACTTTTAGCAGAAAGAAATGCTAAAGTAGCCCATTGTCCTGAAAGTAATCTAAAACTGGCTTCAGGGGTGGCTCCAGTTCCTAAAATGTTAGATGCAGAGGTTGTGGTTTCTGTTGGAACAGACGGCACAGCCTCTAACGATGATTTAGATATCATTGGTGAAATTGCCACTGCAGCTAAACTCCACAAAGGTGTGAACCTAGACCCAACTGTTGTTAACGCAAAACAGGCTCTCCAGATGGCTACTATAAATGGGGCAAAGGCGTTAAGACTTGAGGACAAAATCGGAAGTTTAGAAGTAGGAAAGTACGCAGATATTACTCTTATAGATACCCAAGACCCTCATCTGCAACCGCTATTTGACCCGTACACCCAGATTGTTTACTCTTCTACAGGTAAAGAAGTAGATACGGTTATAGTTAATGGAGAGATTGTAGTTTTAGACAAAAAAGTTCTTGTGCTAGACAAAGAAGAGCTACTAGAAAAAGCTCAATACTGGAAAGAAAAAACCCTCAATGGATAAGATTGTAGAGTTTGAAATTATCGGACTTTCAAGTAAAAGCGAAGACTTGCAGGAAGGAGAAATTCTCTCGTTAGAAGAGATATACGGCTGCGTTAATGGTTTACCTGTGTTTGAGATAAAGATTAACCACTTTGATAACATTTTTACAGCACAGATAGTAAAGATTTTAGATGTTTCAGAAAGTTTTGAAATAAAAAGTAAGTTAAGGAGTGAAGATGCCAATCATACTTGATGGTAAAAAGCTTGCAAAAAAGATTAGAGAAGAACTAAAAAAGGAAGTAGATGAGTTTACATCTAAAGGACTTAGAAACCCAACCTTGGCAGTCATACTTGTTGGTAATGACCCTGCCAGTGAGGTTTACGTAAAAAATAAAAGAAAGGCCTGCGATGAGGTTGGAATAAAGTCCCTTTACATCCACCTTGTAGAGGACACTCCAGAGGAGGAACTCCTTAGAATAATCAACAAACTAAATAACGATGAAGATGTAGATGCTATCTTGGTACAGCTTCCACTTCCAAAACATATCAATACCCAAAAGGTAATATCCAGCATATCACCAGAGAAAGATGTCGATGGGTTTCACCCAGAAAACGTTGGAAAACTAGCAACTGGAATGAAAGATGTAATAGTGCCGTGTACCCCTCTAGGAATATGGATACTTCTAAAAGAGTACAATATAGACACTTTTAAAAAAGACGTTGTTGTGGTTGGGGCGAGTAATATCGTTGGTAAGCCAATGTCTCTTCTATTCTTAAGGAATGAAGAAGCCCCTGTTTCTGTTTGCCACAGAAACACAAAAGATTTAAAACATTACACCCAGAATGCTGATATTCTCATTGTTGCAGTTGGAAAGCCAAATCTTATTACATCGGATATGGTAAAAAATGGAGTAGTGGTCGTTGATGTTGGTATTAACAGGCTTGAAGATGGAAGGCTAGTTGGGGATGTTGATTTTGAAAATGTAAAAGAGAAAGCTTTTGCTATCACCCCTGTTCCCGGTGGAGTTGGCCCTATGACTGTGGCTTCACTCTTAGTTAACACTGTATCTATATATAGACAAAAGTTTGGATACCCTAAGCATCCTTTAACTGAGGTATAGACCTTATCTCTCTATTTATTACTAGGCCGCCGGATAAAATTATTCTGGTGGCTTCATCTACAGTCATATCTGTGTGAATAACTTCGTCTTTCCTGACAAAGATGGTGTATCCAGAGGTGGGGTTTGGTGCCGTAGGAACGTAAACTGCATAAAAGTCCTCGCCATCTATCTTAAGCTCGTTTGCAACAAACGCTATTGAGTATGTGCCCTTTCTCGGAAATTCTACTAAAACGGTTTTCTTAAAGTTATCCTTTTGGGAGAGGAGGGATTCCATAACCTGCTTTGTAGCATTGTAGATAGCCCGTACTATAGGTATCTTTGAGATTAATGTATCCCAAAGCTGTAGGAGTTTCTCTCCAAAGTAGTTTTGGGCTAAAAGTCCTACAATAAAAACAAGCAGTAAGGTTGTTAAAACTCCAAGACCCGGGACGTTGGGAATAGGAAATATGTACCGAAGATATGGAAGGACTAGATTATTAACAAAGGCTAAAAGAGATATAACCACCCATAGGGTCACCCCTATAGGCAGTAAAACCAGAAAACCGGTTAAGAATATATCTCTTATTCGTGTAAATGTTTTTCTTTTCATTTAGAAACAACTTTAGAGTTGCTATCTGGCTTTTGGTACGGAACTGGAATGTACTGAACCGATTGGGCTCCAGAAGGTTGAGGATAAAGCTCCATAAGTGCGTAAACTTCCTCTGGCATATCTGTTGAAACCCTTAGACCTAGCTCTTTTAGTTTATCTACTGTTATAGGATAATCGTGGGTGTACTTACCTGTTGCAAGCTCTTCAGCTACCTTTTTTGCCACCTCTTCAGAGTATCCTTTCTTCTTAAGAAGGTTTACCACATAATCAAATGTTTGTTTTAACGCTTTTTCTCCAACGTCTATCTTTACCCATGTTGGATCATCAATCTCATTTGCATCTTTTATGTTTTTAATTTTAACGATAGATGCTGCCGGTTCTGTTCCAAGCTGAGGGTCTACAGGACCAAGAACAGCATGGGGATCCATAATAATCTCATCTGCCGCCATTGCAATCAGTGTACCACCTGACATTGCATAGTGGGGAACGAGCACTCTAACCGGTGCCGGGTGGTCTGACAGTGCGTTTGCTATCTGGGTAGCTGCCAGTGCTAGTCCACCGGGAGTATGGATGATAAAGTCTATAGGCATATCTTTAGGTGTAAGTCTTATAGCTCTAAGTACCTGCTCCGAGTCCTCAATAGTTATAAACCTCATCATAAAAAACCCAAACAGTGAACGGGTTTCCTGTCTGTGTATCATTGTAATAACTCTGGATTTTCTCTTTTCTTCGATAGCTCTGATTAGCCTTTCTCTACTCCACTCTAGCGTTTGAGCTTTTAATGTTGGATAAAAAAGCATAAATAAGAATATTAACCAGAACAGTTGACTGATTAGGGCTGTGTACGGATCCATCTTTATTCCTCCCTTAATTTTTTAAATGTATCTCTGATTTTTTCTTCTAGTTCTTCTGGGCTGTTGATTGATTTTACCACCTGTAGTAGGTAGTGGTTATCCTCTAGACCGTTAATGCTTTTCTTGTAGTGTCCTGTTTTATAGCCTTCTTCTTGGCGGATG
>JALUFA010000045.1 GCA_027052485.1 Hydrogenothermaceae bacterium | reverse complement strand
TAGCCGGTATTATCTAACCCTCCAAAGACAAATGCTGGAAGTACGGCAACAGCACTTGCAATGAAGAAAATTAGAAGGGTTTTGACATAATCTCGTTTGTGAGTATAGTAAAGATAACCGCCAATGAATGTTAAGCCCGACAGAGTAAAAAAGGGAGTATACCTCTCTAAGTCTCCCTTCATATAATGGGCTATTGAGTATACAAACAGTTGCAGATAAGATAGTACGAAAAATGCTTTTATATTTTGAGAAAGAGACTTATTAAGTAAGCCCTTAATCAAATTGTATCACCCCCTTACTTGTTTATAATAAATACCAAAAGCTATGTTGCAATAGGAAACTTTATGAAGTTTAAAAACTTTTTAAAGTATAAACTGAAAGAGATTAAAGAATCTGACCTATACAGAAAGAGAATAATAATAGATAAAGACGTTATCAATTTTTCTTCAAATGATTACCTAGGGTTAAAAGACAATCCTTACACAAAAGAAAGGCTATGCCAAAACATAAACAACCTTTCACTTGGAAGTGGTGCGTCCACCCATGTGAGTGGCTACCATCATATCCAAAAAGAGTTAGAGGAGTTCTTAGCAGACTTTAAGCAAACTGAAAGTTGTATCGTTGTTGGGTCTGGATACCTTGCAAATGTTAGCTTAATCTCTGCAATAACAACTGAAAAAGATATTATCTTTAGCGATGAGCTAAATCACGCCTCAATAATAGATGGTATAAGACTATCCAAGGCAGAAAAGGTTATTTATAAACACAATGACATTGAAGATTTAGAACAAAAGCTAAAATCAGTAAAACCAGAAGGAAACGTTTTTATAATCACCGATGGCGTTTTTAGTATGGAGGGAGATATTGCCCCGATTGATAAATTACTGGCACTAGCGGAAAGATACGATGCCATACTTATCATTGATGACGCCCATGGAACAGGGGTACTCGGAGAAGGAAGGGGAACACTGTTTCACTTTGGTATAAAACCAACAAACCATATAATCCAGATGGGAACCTTATCAAAAGCTGTCGGTAGCTATGGAGCATTTATCTGCGGTTCAAAACTGCTAGTAGAGTACTTAGAAAACACAATGCGAACAGCAATCTTTACAACGGGATTATCACCGGTACAAAACTTCATCTCCCTTGAAAATCTGAAAATCATACAAAAAGAGCCCCATAGGGGCAAAGAGACTATAGAAAAAGCAACCTACGTGGCTGAAAACCTCAAAGATATGGGATTTAACGTCAAACACTTTGGAACTCCTATAATCAGTTTAATAACAGGTAGCGCAAAAAAAGCTTTAGAGTACAGGGACTTTCTACTAAGGCATAAAATTTTTATACAGGCAATAAGACCTCCAACTGTTCCACAGGGTACAAGCCGCCTAAGGATAACGGTAAACTACAACCATAGTAAAATAGATATAGATTATCTACTACAAACCTTTAAAAAGCTTAAAGGTGCGACATGAGAAAACTTATAGAAAAAATCTCAACAAACTACGGAATTGAGATAACTCTAGAGTATGATACAGACAGAGACACTTATATTCTTACTGTTGTAAAAGATGGGGAAAAGGAAGTTTTTGAAGGTAGCTTAGAAGATATACAAAAGGCATCCCACAGATACTTTGTAAACTCACTCAAAAGAATGAAAAATCAGCTTGAAGTGTTATTTCTTGAAGAGATGTATAAAAAAAGTTAATGGAGTAGAAGAATGAAAATAGCAGTTCTTGATGCAAAGACCCTTGGAAGTGATGTTGACTTATCAGGATTAAACCAGTTTGGAGAGGTTGAAATATATGAAACCACCCCTCCGGAAAAAGTTATAGATAGGGTAAAGGATAAGGATATTATTATCACAAACAAGGTAGTAATAGATAAAAACGTGATTGATAACGCACCAAACTTAAAGCTGATAGCTGTAGCTGCAACAGGAGTAAATAACGTTGATATACAGTACGCCAAGGAAAAAGGAATACAGGTAAGAAACGTAGCCGGATACTCTACCGAAAGCGTAGTACAACACACATTTGCAATGCTCTTTTACCTACTGGAGCATCTACGGTACTACGATAAGTACGTTAAGTCTGGAGAGTACAGCAAAAGCGATATTTTTACACATCTAGGGAAACCTTTCTGGGAAATCCATGGGAAAAAGTGGGGTATTATAGGCCTTGGAACTATAGGCAGAAGGATTGCAGAGGTTGCAGAGAGCTTTGGAGCTAAGGTTTCATACTACTCAACATCAGGAATTGATAGAAAAGAAAAGTACCCTAGAAAATCCTTAGAACAGCTACTATCTGAAAGTGATATTGTTTCAATCCATGCACCGTTAAATGAAAAAACAAAGGGACTTATAGGATACGACCAGCTAAAACTAATGAAGAAAAACGCAATACTGTTAAACCTTGGAAGAGGCGGTATTGTGGTTGAAGAAGACTTGGCAAAGGCACTAGACGAAAACCTGATAGGTGGTGCAGGTTTAGATGTTTTAGAAAAGGAACCTATAGATGAAAACAACCCGCTTTTAAAGATTAAAAATAAAGAAAAACTGCTTATCACCCCTCACATAGCTTGGACAAGCATAGAAGCAAGACAGAGACTTGTAAATGAGATTGTTGAAAACATAAAAGCCTTTTTAGAGGGAATTGATAGGAATAGAGTTGTTTAGTTGATGTTATACTCTTTTATCTTTCTCCACAGGGTCGTTCTATGCATTCCTAAAATTTTGGCGGCGAGGGTTTTGTTGCCCTTCGTTTCCCTTAAAACCTGTAAAATAAGTTCTCTCTCCGATAGGGTATTGTTATCCAGAGAGCTTTTCTCCTCGTAAAATACCCTTTCAGATTTAACCTTTTCTTTTAGCTCTTCTGGTAGGTGGATAGGTTGTATCTGGTCTTTATCACAGATGATAACCGCCCTTTCTATAATGTTTTCCAGCTCCCTGATGTTTCCCGGATAGTCATAGTCTATAAGTATCTTTATAGCCTCAGGGGAGATACTTGTTATCTTCCGATTGTGAGTTTTTGAGTACTTTTCTATAAAGTAATCTATCAGGTAAGGGATATCTTCCTTTCGTTCTCTTAACGCAGGTATATTTAAAGAAATGACCTTGAGCCGATAGTAAAGGTCTTCTCTAAACTTTCCTTCTTTTATGAGTTGTTTAAGGTCTTTATTGGTTGCGGCGATAATACGGATGTTTGCTTTTCTGGTTTTTACATCTCCAAGTCTTTCAAACTCTTTTTCTTGTATTAGATGGAGAAGCTTAGACTGAAGGTATACTGGCATATCCCCGATTTCATCTAGGAAAAGGGTTCCTCCTTCTGCAAGCTCAACCTTCCCCGGTTTGTCTTTATTTGCCCCTGTAAATGCTCCCTTTACATAACCAAAAAGTTCACTTTCCAGTAGTGTTTCAGGAATAGCCGCACAGTTTATTTTTATAAAAGGTTTTGTTCTCCGTGATGATAGGTTGTGTATCCACTGGGCCAGTTTTGATTTTCCGGTACCTGTTTCTCCTTCTATTAGGATAGACGCTGTTGTGTCTGCTACCGTCTTTGCCATTTCTATAATGGAAAGGAATTTTGGATTTTTGGAAATCATCCGCCCCTTTGTATCGCCGTTAGAGATTAAGCACTCAGGGAGTATATGGAAAGAGATAAGATATCCTTCTCCATCTTTTAGAGGGGTTTTCATTACGGAGGCTTTTGTTTTTCCTATCGCTGGAGTTTCTATATGGACATCCTCCCTTACATCGTTAGGTGGCAAACTTTCTAATGAAACTCCCAAAACAGTTTCTATATCCATTCCGGCAATGTCATCAATCTCTCTACAGATAACTTCCTTTGCACTTTCGTTGTAGTGAAGTATCACGCCATTTTCATCTACCACTAAGATACCATCTACAACAGAGTTTAAAATCGTGTCTGTAAATTCTTTCTGTTTTTTTAGCTCATAAAAGTTGTTAATAAGCTGTGTAGCATCTCTAAACTCTTCTATAACTCCTAAAAACTCGCCGTTCTCATATACGGGGGTGATACTATGGCAAACTGTTTTTTCACAACATGCAACTTTCACGTCGAAGTTTTGTAGTACCTGTGGCTTTTTCTTTAGGTTTTCAAAAGGGCATGCTTTACATATAGAAAAGATACCGGAGCAACCACCACCTACCTTGTCTCCAAACAGGTGTTTAGCTGCTCGGTTCATATACTTAACTTTTTTGTTCTTATCAATAAATAAAATTCCAGACTGTAAGTTATCTAAAATTTTTAGGTAGAGCATTTTAATCCCAAGTTGTCGGAACTTCCCCCATTAGTTTTAAACTCTTTTCAAACGGAGCCATAAATTTCATAGCTGTAATCATTGAGCCTTTAAAGTTTAGCTTTTTTGTAAGCATTGCAGCTTTTGGTCCCATTCCCCCAGTAGCTAATGTTTTCCAGTTATCTTTAGTAGCCCACATCTCAAAGTTATACTTTCCTTCTGGGGCTAATCCTGCCTCTACTACCTCTCCCTTTTCTACTTTTATGTATACAGGGGGTTGGCTTTCTCCCTCTATATAATACTTAATAGTTGCTGAAAACTTTTTCAAGTCATTTTTTAAATCTTCATTATTATTCCAGATTTTTGCGTACTCTTTAATCCACTCCTCAGACAAAAATTTTGCCATTTTCCTCCCTCCTTTTAATAAAAGGGGCTTTTTGCCCCTAAAGTTTTATCCTGAAAGTAAAGCTTGAAAAACTTCGTTAAAAGAAGCTTCTCCATTTTTAACAAAAACACCAACGTTTCCAGCCACACATACCGAGTACTTTGGTCCCGAAAGAGCCCAACCTTTCAGTGGTACCCATTCTTGCCCTGAAAAGGCTGTATATCCCTCTGTCTGCATTGTTGCAAGTGCGTTGTTAGCCCAGCACATTTTAGCAGCCATTGCCGCTTCTTCCTCAGTAATATCTCCTTCAAAGGCAACAAGATTTCCGTTGTCGTCAAACTCTCCGGCTGCGAACACACCTTTTATTCCTAAAAGTTTTTTTAAGTCAGCCATTTTTAATACCTCCCTTTAATTTTTTTATGGTGCTAAAGCTTCAAAAATTTTGTCAAAGTCTGCTTTATCTAGCTCTACAAAAACTCCGTAATTTCCCATGATACACGCCGCATACTTGCCAGCTGCAACGGAAAAGCCCTGAACTGGGAAAAATCCCTCTTTCCCTGTATAC
>JALUFA010000044.1 GCA_027052485.1 Hydrogenothermaceae bacterium | reverse complement strand
GTACGTTCTAACCCTAAGATACGTATGGAAAAAACAGCCATACATAGAAGAAAAAAATAAAGAAAAAATAAAAAAAGATTTAGAAAGGGATAAGTATCTATCAGAATGAAAACAATTCATGATTTTATAAAAGCAAAAGAAAACAAAGAAAAAATATGCATGATATCAACCTATGAGTATTGGTCTGCAAAAATATGTGAAGAGGCAGGTGTAGACTGTATTCTCGTTGGTGATTCTGTTGGTATGGTTGATGCAGGCTACGAAACTACCCTACCTGTTACTTTAGACGAGATTATATACCACTCAAAAGCCGTACGAAGAGGAGCTCCAAACACCTTTATAATCTCTGATATGCCTTTTCTCTCGTATCAAACCTCAAAGGAAGAAGCGGTTAAAAATGCTGGCAGAATAATGAAAGAAGCCTGTGTCAATGCGGTAAAAGTTGAAGGTGGAGAAGAGATAGCTAGTATCATTGAAAAACTTGTAAACAGTGGGATTCCCGTTATGGGGCATTTAGGTTTAACGCCCCAATCGGTGCATGCATTAGGAGGATACAAGGTTCAAGGGAAAACCGAAGAAAGTAGAAAAAAACTCATAAAAGATGCAAAAATCTTAGAACAGGCCGGAGTTTTTGCAATAGTACTTGAAGCTGTACCAAAAGATTTAGCCGCAGAGATAACAGACTTTGTAGATGTACCAACCATTGGTATCGGCGCATGCAACGAAACAGACGGTCAGGTTTTAGTTTTCCATGACATGATGGGTTTTTTTGACAAGTCTCCTAAGTTTGTAAAAAGGTACGTAGAGGGAAAGAAGTTATTCTTGGATGGATTAAGTAAGTTTAAAGAGGAAGTTAAAACAGGCAAATTCCCTTCAGATGAGTATTGTTACTAGGTCTTTAAAAACGGCCTCTACCTTTTTAATCCACAGAAAACCTATAGTTTTTCCATCAGACACCCTTTATGGGATTTTTGCAAACGCTTTAGATAAATCTTTGGTTGAAAGAGTTTACCAAATAAAAAAGAGAAACCCAGAAAAACCTTATATCATCCTTATACGAAGGATAGAAGACTTAAACATTTTTAATGTTAAAATCTCTCTATTAGAGGAAAAGATTTTAAAACTTAGGGGTGTCTCTGTTCTTTTAAAACTGAAAAATCCTGAAAAATTTAAGTACTTACACAGGGGAACAGGAAAACTTGCGTTTAGAATTCCAGATGACAGCCTTACCTTAAAACTTTTAGAAATATCTAAGATCCCCGTTATTGCTCCAAGTGCAAACCTTGAAGGAAAACCTCCAGCAAGAAGTGTGGATGAAGCTTATAGGTACTTTCTGGAACAAATACCCCTGTACTTTGATTGGGGATTTAAAAAGGATACAACTCCTTCCTCCCTGATAGAGGTAAAAGACGGTAAAGTCCTTTTCTTAAGAAGAGGGAGGAAGGAAAAGCAGATAGAAAACTTATCTACCGATGATACCCTCAGTAGGGGATGATGCAGAGGCATACATCTTCTTAGGTATTCTTCCTGCCAGATATGCAAGTCTTCCAGCTCTGACAGCATACTTCATAGCAACTGCCATTTTTATAGGGTCTTTGGCCTCGGCAATAGCTGTATTCATTAGAACACCATCAACCCCAAGCTCCATAACTATTGCTGCATCTGATGCTGTACCAATACCCGCATCTACAATAACAGGGACATTAACAGCCTCTTTTATAAAGAGAATGTTGTAAGGGTTTTGTAGCCCAAGTCCTGAACCAATAGGAGCAGCTAGAGGCATTACCGCAGCACATCCAATCTCCTCAAATCTCTTTGCCATCACCGGGTCATCAGTGATGTATGGGAGAACGGTAAACCCTTCTTTAACAAGGATTTCTGCAGCCTTAAGGGTTTCTATCATATCAGGGTATAAGGTTTTTTGGTCTCCGATAACTTCAAGTTTCACAAAACCATGTCCTAACGCTTCCCTTGCAAGCTTTGCCGTTACAACCGCTTCTTCTGCCGTATAACATCCTGCAGTATTAGGCAAAATCATTACTTTAGAAGTGTCTATGTAATCTAGTAGGTTTGGTTCATCGGGATTTGTGATATTCACCCTTCTAACGGCTACAGTTATCATCTCAGCACCGGCAGCTTCCGTAGCTTTAGCTGTTTCTTCAAAGTCTTTGTACTTACCAGAACCAACAATCAGTCTTGATGTAAACTCTTTATCTCCAATCACAAGTTTATCGTTCTTAAAAAACTCTTCTTCATTAAACATTTAACAACCTCCTATAAGTTTTAGTGGTGGTGGCCCATTCCAAGAGCCCTTAGAATAGCCATAACTCCAAATAAGATTACAATTAAACCGCTTAAGCTGGCAAGTTTTTTTCTCATATTCGGAGAAACTTTTTTGTAAACATAGCTTGACAAAAACATAGCCGGTACCGTGCCTAAACCAAAAAGTACCATAACAATAAAACCCTTTATTGGGGACTGTTCTAAAACTGCCTGCATAAGCATTGCATAAACTAGAGGGCAGGGTAAAAATCCATTAAACATACCAAGAAAAAAAGGATTTCTTCTAAACTTTGATAAAATTTCTGCTATTGTTAAAAACACCATATCAAGACCGGGAATACCTTTTTCCTTAATCTGACCTAAAATCTGAAGACCTAGAAGTATCATAAAAACTCCGAGAAGCAGCGCTAGAGCCTTTTGAAACAGTTGAAACTCTATAGAGTGGAAGAACATACCAAGATAACCAGCCACAAATCCTAAAAATCCATAGGTAAAAATCCTTCCCAGATTGTAAATTAGATTTCCTAAGAACCAGTTTTTGTACTGGATGAGGGGAGGAATATACCCACACATCCCGATACAGTGGTAGGAGCCTAAAAAACCAGCGAGGACGATTAAAAGATACTCCATTCTTTCTCCGGTTAACTTTTTTCTTTAATTATATGCCTAAATTTGCGTTAAATTAACAAACTTTTAACTGGTCTTCTGAGGTGTAAAACTAGACGTCTGTCTCAAAATCGTCTCAGGAAAAGGAAGTACATGATTTTTGCTCCTTGTTGACGGGTACAATATGTAGGGGTATAGTAAAGGCCAAACACAATATATAGTACTATGGAGGTTCCTCAATGGCTAAAGGTTTCATCGGAAAAACATCGGTAAGGGATAACATCAGACTTTCAGAAAACCCAAGATACCCAGTGTTTAAAACTTTATACACAAAACAGAAAAAGGCAGTATGGTTTCCAGAGGAACTTAACATACAGCAGGATGTACTTGACTATAAATCTTTAACACCAACAGAAAAAGACTTATTTGATAGCGCCGTTGGGTACTTTGCATCATCTGAGCTTTTAGTCCAAAACGTTTTAGGAAACGGATTTTTCCCAGTTTTAACAGACCCTTACGCTAAGATGTCTTTTACGGCACAGATGTTTATGGAAGATATCCACTCAGACTTTTTTGAGATAATAATCAACTCGTTTGATATGGATAGAAAAAGAGTTTATGACATCACACTAGAGGACAAGCTACTCAATGAAAAACAGGAGCTTATAATCAGAGCCGTAGACAGAATCACCTACGGAAAGGCTGACCCAGACTCCCTTGAAGGGAAAAAACAGATTTTAACCTCAATTTTGCTTAATAATATCATTCAAGAAGGTCTGTTCTTCTACTCGGCGTTCGCCCATTTCTTTGCAATGAAAGACACAGGAAAGATGAAAAATGTCGTTTCTGGGGTAGAGCTTGTTCTTATAGACGAGTCCTTACACCTACAAAACGGAATAGAAGCGATTTTAACCATTATTGAAGAAAACCCAGAGATAGTTGATGACATTAAGTTTGTTGAAAACATAAGGGATACAATCATAGATGCAGTAGAACTTGAGCTTAACTACCTAAAAACAAAATTTGGCGGAACAACAATCTTTGGAGTTTCTTACAAAGAGCTAGAACAGTATATGAAGTATATAGCTGATAGAAGACTTGAAGAGCTTGGCTTTGACCCTCAGTTCAACATATCCCAAAACCCTCTTAAGTTCCTCCAGAAAGAGGACGTAAAAAAACTAACTAACTTCTTTGAAGTATCATCAACTGAGTATACAAATTTCTAGAGACCTCAAAGAAGTTTAGTACTTAAAGATGAAAAAAAACGAGTTTATTCAGCTTATAAAGGAGATATCTCCTAGAGGAGCTGGAGTAAAGATTTCAAAAAATCCGGAATTAAAAAGTCTCCTCTGGGAGATAACGTCTTTTCTCCCTGATAATGCTCCCCAGTCTTTAAGGATATGGTGCGTGAAGGAAGGAATTCTTTCTAAGAAGAATTTACCTCAATGTCCCGTTTGCGGAAAACTACCTGCATTTTCTACTGGAAAATTTTTAACGTACTGCTCTAAGAAATGCTCCCAACTTGATAAAGAAAAGTTCTTAAAAAAGTACGGTGTAGAACACCACCTAAAACTAAAAGATGTAAAGGAGAAGAGAAAACAAACCATTTTAGAAAAATACGGTGTAGATAACATCGGCAAAATAACCAGAGAAAAGGCTAAAAAAACAACCTTAGAAAAATATGGAGTGGATAACTACACAAAGACTGAAGAGTATAAAGAGCGTCTCAAAGAGGTTTCCTTAAAAAAGTACGGTACAACCCATCCTATGAAAACTCCATTCATAAAAGAAAAATTAAAGATAGCCTTGGAAGGAAAGAGAAATGAGATTGTAAAAAAGCAACAGGAAACATTACTGAAAAGGTATGGCGTAAACTCCCCAATGAAAATACAAACCGTCAAGAAAAAAGTTTTAAAAAGATATAAAGAAAAAACGTGGGAAAGGTTAAATATTAAACTCAGAGCAAGGAATATTGAGCCGTTATTTGATTTTGAATTTTATAAAAACTATAAGGAAAAAAACAGAAAAAAACTTTTATTTTTATGTAAAAAGTGCAATACAAAATTTTTAGACCATCTAGACAACGGACACATTCCAGTCTGCCCTGTTTGCTATAAAGGAACCCTCCCAGGGCAAGAAATTACAAACTTTTTAAAAGGTAAAAGTATAACATTTGAAACCAACAATAGAAGCATCCTAAGCCCTTTTGAAATTGATATTTTTATCCCTGAAAAGAATTTAGGAATTGAGATAAACGGGATTTACTACCACACGTACGAAAATCTGATTTCATTTAGAGGTTTATCAACCAAAGAAGCAAAAAACTATCACAGATTAAAGTGGATATTGGC
>JALUFA010000043.1 GCA_027052485.1 Hydrogenothermaceae bacterium | reverse complement strand
GAGTTGTATCTGATGCCGTAAAAAAAATGGCAGAAGGGCAGCTTTTAGAGCTAAAAAAAATCGGCGATTATCACCTCTCCAAAGAAGATTACTACAGAATAATAGATGGAAAAACCGCTGTCTTGTTTGCCGCATGTAGCTATGTAGGGGCAAACTACGCAAATAATGATAAAAACCTAAACCAAAAGGCTTATAAGTACGGCCTTTATATTGGTAGAGCTTTTCAGATAGTAGATGACGTTTTAGACTACATATCTACCGAAGAAAAGGTTGGAAAACCTACCGGAAACGATATAAGAGAAGGAAAAATCACACTACCACTTATAGCAGTAAGAGATAAACTTACACCAGAAGAGGTAAGCTTTATAAAGAAGGTCCTCACGACTATCAATCCAAAAGTTAAAGATATACAAAAAGTTAAAAATCTGGTTATAGAAAGAGGCGGTGTTGACAAAGCCATTCTTGAGGCTAAAGAGTATGTGAGAAAAGCCATACATTGCCTTGAAGAATTTCCTAACAATATATATTGTAAAGACTTGAAAAATCTAGCCGAATACATTGTAGAGAGGGAATTTTAATGTATAGAGAAGTTTTAAAATCAAAAATCCACAGAATAACAATAACAGGTGCAGACCTAAACTACGAAGGTAGCTTAACCCTTGATGAGGCACTTATGGAAGCTGCAAACTTAGTTCCTTTTGAAAAGATAGATGTCTACAACGTTAACAACGGTGCTAGATTTTCAACGTACGTGATTCCGGGAGAAAGGTACAGTGGCCAATGTATCTTAAACGGCGCAGCAGCAAGACTCGGCCATTACGGAGATATCATCATCATCGCATCATACGTTCAACTAGACGATGAAGAGCTAAAAAAACACACAGTTAACCTTGTTTATATGAACGAAGACAACACGATTAAAGAACACAAAAAAGTTCCTGTTTTCTCTCAGGAATTAGTTAAGGATTAAGATGCATGGCCTAAGAGCATTAAGTTTTATTTTAGTGTTCTTAGCCCTTGTACTGTCATCCTGCTCTACAAAATCCCCATCCTCCCACAGCAGGCTATATCAAGATTATGTAGATGAAGAGCTCTTCCTTAAGCAAGAAGCATCCCGATACAACATCAAAATTCCAAACAGATGGGAAGTTAGAAAATACGTTTACTACTACACAAAGGTAGACCGAGCATTTATGAGAAATGCTTTAGAAAGAAGTAAATACTTTCTACCCACCGTAAAAAGGATTTTTAGACAGTACGGAATTCCAGAAGATATGGCGTATCTTCCCATCATTGAAAGTGGTTATAACCCATACGCTACAAGTTCAACAGGGGCAGCCGGTATATGGCAGTTCGTTTATCAGACAGGAAGGAGATTTGGTTTAACAATAAACTACAGAATAGATGAGCGTAGAGACCCCTACAAATCAACAATTGCAGCAGCAAAGTATCTAAAGTACCTATACTCAATCTTTAAGCGCTGGGATTTAGTTTTGGCAGCTTACAACTGTGGAGAAGGTTGTGTACTAAGAAAAGTAAGGAAAAGAATGATAGGTTTTTGGAAGATAAAGTACAAACTGCCAAAACAGACGAGAGATTACGTTCCAAAGTTTTTTGCAGCTTTACTTGTGGCAAAAAATCCTAAAAAGTTTGGTTTTTACATTCCCAGTAAGCAGTACATCATCGTTAGGAAGCATGCAAAGGTAAACTTCCACTTGAAAACCCTAGCTAGAAGGCTTGAGATAAGCTACCCGCTGCTTAAGATGTTCAACGCCCATCTAAAACGTCGCTTTGCATATAAAGGTGTAGGCGTTAACATTCCGAGAAAGATAAGAGTTTCTCTAAGACAGGTAAGCGTTAAGTTTATCAACTACAAAGTAAAAAAAGGAGACACCCTTTACAGGATTTCAAAAAGATTTAACGTTTCTATAAACTCTATCATGAAATTAAACGGCCTAAACAGCTATAACATAAAAGTAGGACAGGTACTAAAAATACCAGTAAGGGATTAGACATGATACAAAGAAGAAAAACAAGACCGGTTTTTGTAGGAAACGTAAAGATAGGAGATGACGCCCCTATAGTAGTTCAATCTATGACAGACACAAAAACTAGAAATGTTGAAGAAACCCTTAACCAGATAAACAGACTCTATAATGCAGGCTGCGAGATTGTAAGGGTGGCTGCACCTACAGAGGAAGATGCTTTAGCCCTACCAGAGATAGTGAAAAATTCTCCTATACCGGTAATAGCAGATATACATTTCTCACCACGAATTGCATTTTTAGCCCTTGAAAGTGGTATCCATGGAATAAGGCTCAATCCCGGTAATATAAACGATAAGGAAAAAATTAAAGATATTCTGACCGAGTGTAAAAAGAAAAACATAGCAGTTAGACTTGGGGTAAACTCAGGTTCCCTCGAGGAAAGGCTCTTAGAAAAGTACGGATATCCATCTGGAGAAGCCCTTGCTGAAAGCGCCCTATACTGGTCTGAGTTTTTTGAAAGTGTTGGATTTAAAAACTTTAAGGTCTCAATAAAAGGCTCAGATGTGCTGCAAAACGTAAAGGCGAATGAAATCTTTGCAAAAGAAACCGACATCCCACTTCATATAGGAATAACCGAAGCTGGCACAGCAAAGAAAGGCTCAATAAAATCAGCGGTAGGCCTTGGAATTTTGCTCTACATGGGAATAGGAGATACAGTACGGGTTTCATTAACAGCCGACCCAGTAGAGGAAGTAGAAACAGCCTATACGATACTCCAATCCTTAGGCTTACGAAGGAGAGGTATAGAGATAATCTCATGCCCCACCTGTGGAAGAATAGAGGTAAACCTTCCTCAGATTGTAGAGCAGGTAGAAAAACAGCTTGGAAATGTGGATAAACCCTTAAAGGTTGCGATTATGGGATGTGTAGTAAACGCCATAGGAGAGGCAAGAGAGGCAGATATAGGTCTTGCATGTGGAAACAAATCTGCAATCTTATTTAAAAAGGGAAAACCTGTTAAAAGAGTGTCAGAAAAGGATATGGTTGAAGAGCTAGTAAAAGAAATTAAAGAAATGGAGTAGGAGGTGAAAACAGTTGTCGTGGGAAGTGTTAGAAACTAACTTAAAAGGTGTAGCTGTTGACGTTTTATCTGACGAATGGATGGAAGAGGATGTGATAAACAAAAGTCCAGTTAATATATACAAAATTGCAAAGAGAAAAGGCGGTTTTACCCTCTATATGAAATCGCCTACTGAAGACTTAGAGTGGTACTTTTCCAAAGGGCTTACGGTAATAAAGCTAGGAAGAACAAGAAACGGAAGGTTTTTACACGTAGAGCATGAGGACGGCCAGTACTGGGTTGACATGAATATAACCAAAGAGGTTTATGATTTTCTAAAGGAGTTTATTGAAGATACGGAGGAAGGCTGAAAAGTTTATAAGCAGTATCATATAAAATTTGATAATAATCATATCAAAAAATTAAATAATACCTATATTATAGCAAAGTCCCAAAATGGGAGGTTTTAACCATGATAGAAGTAAAAGTAAAAAACATCGGCATTGACTCAATCACCGGAAGCCCTGTTCTCATGCTGGTTGATATCAACAATGAAGACGACATTTATCCTATATGGATAGGATTGCCTGAAGCGGAAGGGATTATCATAAATCAGGCAGGTATAAAAACTCCTAGACCGTTAACCTATGAGCTTGTAAAAAACATTATTAAAACCTTAGGTGCGACTGTAAAAAGAGCAGCAGTAATAGATTATAAAAACGGTGCTTACATAGCAGAACTTGTACTTGAAAAGGATGGAGAAGAGATAAAGATAGATGCAAGACCTTCTGATGCTATAAATTTAGCGTTAAGGTTTAACGCTCCAGTCTACCTAGATGAAAACGTGGTACAAAAGATAAACCTAAAAGACCTACAAAAGGCCATTAAAAAAGACGAAGAAAGCAAACCTGTAGCAGAAGATTTACCACAGGAAGAAACTAAACATGAAGAAGAAAGTATTTCAACTGTAGCTGATTTAGAAAGAGAAACCACAGATGAAGTTGACAAAGAGCTAGAAGAGTTTAGAAAGATGTTAGACCACATAAAACCTGAAGATTTTGCTAAACCAGATTTTGGTAAGAACAAAAACTAAAAAGCCCCAAGGTTAGGGGCTGTTATTTTTTTATTAAATCGTACTTAATCAGCAGCTCTGCTATCTGAACGGCGTTTGTAGCTGCACCCTTCCTGAGGTTATCTGCAACAACCCACATGGAAAGTCCATTATCAAAGGCTAAATCCTCTCTAATTCTTCCAACAAATACATCGTCTTTACCATCAACCTCTATAGGCATTGGGTAAACGTTGTTAAACGGGTCATCCTCTACCACTACTCCCGGTGCCTCTGATAAAAGCTTCCTTGCCTCTTCAACAGTAATAGGTTCTTCAGTTTCAACTGTTACACTTTCACTATGGCCGTTAAAAACAGGTACACGGGCACATGTAGCACTTATTTTTATATCTGGAGCGTGCATTATCTTTCTGGTTTCGTTTACCATCTTCATCTCTTCTTTTGTGTAGAGGTTATCCTGAAAAACGTCAATGTGAGGGATAACGTTAAAAGCAATGTGTGCCGGTAGAGCCTCTGGATAGTAGTACTTGCCCTCCAATCTAGCCCTTGTTTCTTCTTCAAGGTCTTTTATAGCTTTTGCACCTGCACCAGAAACAGCCTGATAGGTAGAAACAATAATCCTTTTTATCTTTTTAGCCTTGTGGATTGGATTTAGGGCAACAACCATTTGAATAGTGGAACAGTTTGGATTTGCTATTATGCCCTTATGCCATTTTACATCTTCAGGGTTAACCTCAGGAACCACTAGAGGTACGTTTTCGTCCATTCTCCACGCTGATGAGTTATCAACAACAACGGCACCTTTTTCCACAGCTATAGGAGCCCACTGTTTGCTTGTAGAACCTCCTGCAGAAAAAAGAGCGATATCAACATCCTCAAAAGCCTCAGGAGATACAGGCTCTACTTTGTATTTCATTCCGTAGTACTCAAGTTCCTGACCTGCAGACCTTGGAGATGCCAATAGTTTTATTTGATCTATCGGAAAATCTCTCTCCTCAAGAACCTTTATCATTGTTCTTCCAACTGCGCCTGTTGCCCCAAGTATTGCCACGTTATAGAACTTTTTCATTATCTCCTCCAAAAAACGATTTTATAATAATATTGTAATATGCAAACAGCAGGGGAGTTGGT
>JALUFA010000042.1 GCA_027052485.1 Hydrogenothermaceae bacterium | reverse complement strand
ATTAAGTTTAAACTAAATTTACAGGAGGATTAAACTTTGGCTACAAAGGGAAAAGTTTGGAAATTCGGAGATGACATAAATACTGATGAAATTATTCCTGCAAGATACCTAATCACTACAGACCCAAAAGAGCTTGCAAAACACGTTATGGAGGATGCAGACCCAGAGTTTCCTAACAAAGTTCAACCGGGAGATATCATCGTAGGTGGGAAAAACTTTGGTTGTGGTTCATCTAGGGAGCACGCACCACTGGCTATAAAAGGTGCCGAAGTATCAGCAATCATCGCTGAATCTTTTGCAAGAATTTTTTACAGAAACGCAATTAACCTTGGGATGACTATTATTGAATCTCCAGAAATAGCAAAAGATGCTGAAGAGGGAGATGAGCTAGAAATAGACCTTGAAAAAGGTATCGTTAGAAATCTAACAAAGGGAAAAGAGTACAAAATAAAGCCTCTCCCAGAAGACCTCAAAAAGATACAGGAAGTTGGTGGCTTAATGGAGTACGCAAAATCAAAAGTAGGATAATAAATGTTTAAAAATATCCTTGTTGGCGTTGATTTTAGCAATATATCCGATGCGGTAGTTGAGTCTGCCGCTTTTATTGCAAAACTGTTTGGTGCAAAGGTAAACCTCATTACCGTTATAGAACCCCCAATCCCATCTTTCGTTGGCTCTGATATCGATGGGACGTTAGAGGCTGAAGAGCTAGAAATACTCCTTGAGATAGAAAAAACGTTAGAAAAGGAAGCCAATGAAAAACTGGAACAGTACGTAAATAGACTACAAAAAGATGGAATACAGGCAGAGAAGTTTGTTGAAGTAGGTCTTATCGTAGATACAATACTGGATAAACTAAAAGAGATAAGAGCTGACCTGCTGGTTATTGGAGGACACAAGGAAGGGTTAATTGACAAAATCTTACTAGGTTCTACCGCAGACAAACTCGTAAACAAATCTCCTGTATCTACTCTAGTTGTAAAAGGTAAAAAACTTGATAAGATTGACACACAGCTTGTAGGGTACGATTTTCATCAAAGCTCAAAACAAGCCCTTGAGGTGGCAAAGGAGATAGCCTACAAAACCGATAGTGAGATAATCATCGTCCACGCTGACACACCAGTTTCTTTTTCTTTACTTGAGAAGGTATCATCTAACCTTCTAGAAAAGAAAAAAGAACTTTTAAAAGAGCTGGTGCAGCAGTTAAGTCAGGAAGGTTTATCTGCATTTTTTGAGCTTACACAGGGGAAACCGGATGAGATTATTCTAAACTTTCAAAATAAGTACAAGCCAGACTTAACTCTCATAGGGAAAAGAAGAACTTCCCTACTGGAGAGACTATTTCTTGGAGACACAGCCCAAAAAGTAGTAGAAAAAAGTGAATTGCCCGTTCTAGTTGTAAGGAGAGTAGATGAAAAAGAAGATTAGTTTAGTTGCCTCTACAGTTTTTGTCATTTTTTCCCAGAGCTGCGCCACAAGCACCAGTCATGCTGGGTACTCAGACTATATGAAGTGCCGGTATTACTTTTATCAAAAAGAGCTAAATAAAGCAGTTGGCTACTGTGAAAAGGCAAAATCTGAGATAGGAAAAAACAGGAAAATCTACAAAGACCTTATCCAGTTATACCTACGCAAAAACAATCTAAAAAAAACAAACCAGCTGCTAAGTGAATATATAAAAAACTTCCAGTCATCTAAGGATTATACCTACGTTTCAGATATGTATCTCAAGCTCAACGAAACAAAAAAAGCAAAAAAGCTCCTACTAGAAGCTGCAAAAAAGTTTCCGGATAACGAGCATATATTAGATAGCCTTGTTGAAGCTTATATACAGGAAGGGAATGTAAAAAAGGCAAAACAAACCCTTGAGAAACTGGCAAAAGAAAGCCAAAACCCAGATGTTTACTATAAACTTGCAAAGATATATCTACTGTACGACAGAGATATTCCTAAGGCTATAAAAACATTAGAAAAAGCTTATGAACTTGACCCTTATAACTCAAAGGTTTTTATCCTTTTAGCAGAGTTATACAGGCAGACAGGGCAGTTAAAAAAGGCAGAAAACATATATCTCCACGCTTTAAAAAAGTACAGGGATAATCCAGTAATTCTCCAAAGACTCCTGCAGCTTTACGTACTTGAGGATAACTACCAAAAGGCAAAACAGGTAATAGATAAACTGCTACAGGTAAACCCAGAGGGGAAAGATATACTGCTTAAAGCTTTTTTCCTCTATGAAAGGATTGGTAAGATAGCCGAGTTTATAAAAAAACTGAAAAAACTTGAACCTGAACTTGGCGATAATCCGGAGTATTACTCAATACTGGCAAAAGCCTACGCCGATAAAGGAGACTTAAAAAATGCCGTAAAGTACCTACAAAAGGCAATAAAGCTTGCTCCCGACAACCTGCAACTAAAAGAGGAACTTGCAAATCTTTACGTGAACCTAAAACAGTACGATAAAGCTCTACAGGTACTAAACGATATCTACCTTTCCAATCCCCAAAACTACAAAATCCTACTTGAGATGGCAGATATAGAGGATAAAAGAGGAAACACCAAAAAAAGCGTTGAACTTGTAAAAGAGGCCATAAAGCTTAATCCTAAAGACCCTGTAAACTACTTTATGCTTGCCATATACTACGATAAACTTGGAAACTGGAAAGAAACAGAGAAAAATCTAAAGAAGGCCATCCAGCTTAGACCAAACTTTGCAGATGCCCTCAACTATCTAGGCTACTCCTACATCATAAGGGGAGAAAAGGTAAAAGAAGGACTGAAGCTTGTTAAAAAAGCCTTAGAGTATGCTCCTGATAATCCAGCTTATCTTGACAGTTATGGGTGGGGTCTTTACAAGCTTGGGAAGTACAAAAAAGCAAAAGAGTACCTTGAAAAGGCGTACAAAAAGATGAAGGACGACCCAGTAGTCCTGTACCACTATGGAATGGTTTTACTAAAGCTAGGAGAAAAAGAAAAAGCGAAAAAGCTCTTTAGTAAATCTCTAAAACTTTTAAAAGAAATGAAAACAGAACCAGAAGCAGGGATAACCGAGAAGGTCAAAAAACAGTTGGAAAGACTAAAATGATTTTAAGGTTGCTCCTTATATCAGGGTTGGTTTTCTTTTTTAACGCCTGTAGTGTAAAGAAAAAAAACTGTTATAAAGAGTTTGAAAAGATAAACGGCAGTAAAGAAAAAATATCAGAAGCTAAAGGAACAGTACTCTTTGGTGTTCTACCTGCTCTTTTTAAAGCAGATTTTAGTAATGGAATATCTGTAAAACTGTTTACTCCATTTGGCCAAAAACTGGGAGAGGTAAGCTCATTTAAGGAAAAAATATGCTTGAGCCTAAAAGGTGAAAACATCTGTACCCAAAACCAACAAGAACTTGTAAAAGAACTTCTCCACGTTGACGTTCCAGTATCAGTGGAGCAGCTTTTAACAGGAAAGGTAAGACTTGGAAAACCAAAAAAAGTTTACTGTGAAGATAAGTCTTTAGTAGCAGTTTATAACAACGGTGTAAAGGTAAAATACAAAAACGGAAAAACCGACACAATATTTTACAAGCAGTTTCAAGTAAAATACTTTTATGAAAACGGTAAGCCTAGAAGAATAGAGATTTTAAAAGACAATAAAAAAGTACTAAAGATACTGCTATCTGAGCTAAGATGAAAATAATAAAAATTTGCGGTTTAACAGACGAAGAGCAGGCAAGAAAGATAGCCCAGATGGGAACTACCCACATTGGGGTGATATTTTTTGAGAAAAGTCCCCGCCATGTGCCGTTGGAAAAGATTAAAAAAATAAAAGATGTTTTATCAGACCTAGACGTTGAAGTTGTTGCAGTGGTAGTAAACCCATCAAAAGAACAGGTTGAAACTTTACTAGATGTTATTGATAAGGTCCAGTTTCACGGAGATGAAGATATAAACTTTTTAAAGCAGTTTGATAGAGAAAACCTTTTTAAAGCTGTAAGGGTGAAAGACGAAAACTCCCTAAGAGAAGTAAAAAAGTTTTATGAGGAAGGATACACTGTTCTAGTCGATGCTTTTTCAAAAAGTGCTTATGGTGGAACTGGAAAGCAGATTGATAAAAACCTATTAGAAAAGATAAAAGAAATCACAAAAGGAAACTTTATACTCTCAGGTGGGCTTTCACCTGAAAATGTAAAAGAACTGATTGAAGAGTTTAAACCTATAGGAGTTGATGCATCATCCAAACTTGAAGTTTCACCAGGAATAAAAGATTTAAAAAAGGTAAAAAAGTTTATTGATACAGTAAAGGAACTGGGATGAGCCAATTTATTAAAACCATAAAACCGGCATTTGAAGAGAGTATTCAGCCTTTTATAGATTTTTTAAAAAGGTTAAACGTTTCTCCCAACCTTATAACAGTACTTGGATTGCTACTAACCGCTTTTTCTGGAGTTTTTATAGTAGAGGGGAAATTTTTTATTGCTGGAGTTGTTCTAGCTGTTGGTTCGGTTTTAGATGCTGTAGATGGAGCGTTAGCCAGAAGGAGCAATAAAGTTTCCAGCTTTGGAGCATTTTTGGACTCTACTGTTGACCGTGTAGCAGACTTTATACCCCTTGCTGCCTTAGCCTACTACTTTAAAGAAAACGACCTTTTGTTCTGGCTAACTATGTTTACAATTTTATTTTCATTTTTGATAAGTTATGAGAGAGCTAGGGCAGAAGGATTAGGAATTGACTGTAAAGTTGGTTTTTTTGAAAGACCAGAAAGATTAATAATACTCATAGTAGCCCTTATCACTGGTTTTGTTGAGATTGGAATAGTTGTTTTATTTGCTGGAACTCTTATAACAGCAATACAGCGTCTCATCCATGTTTACAAAAACACAAAAGAAAAGCTATAGGGAAAACCAGCCTTCTGGAGGGGTTATAACGATTTTACCTTCATCTGGTTTTACTTCTTTGACAAACTCACTGATAAAGGGAAGGTGTCTTACCTTATCGTCAGAGCATTTTATCAGAAGGTAAGGCGTAGACAGTCTATCATCCACTTTTACAACCTTGCCTATCGTCTTACTGTTAAACTCAACATCTGCATCTAAAAGCTGGTACTCGTAGTACTCGTCCTTCCCAAGTTCAGGAAGGCTTTCCTTTGGAACGTAAAAGTACTGGTTTGTCAGTTTTTTTGCCTTTTCTCTATCTTCGTAATTTTTAAACTTAATAACACCTTTTTTCTTAGAGTAGCTGTGAACTTCCAGAGGTTTAAAGTTTCCTTCTTTGTCTTTCAGATATACTTTTTCTGGCATTTTGAAGTTTGGAGGATAGATATCAAGCTTTAAATCTCCATGAATTCCAAAGGTTCCTCTA
>JALUFA010000041.1 GCA_027052485.1 Hydrogenothermaceae bacterium | reverse complement strand
CATTGAGATTACTAAGGATAAGTTTAAAGGAAAACTCTCTCAGCTTTACTCTATATACCGAACCTCTAAAAAAATAGAAAACATCTACAAAAGCATTTTCCATAAAGTAAACGCCTTTGTAACTTTAGAAAAAGATTTAGAAGATAAATTTAGATATATATATGAAATTACCGATGAACTTTCGTTAATAGCTCTAAACTCGTCTGTTGAAAGTTATAAACTTGGCTCTACTGGAGCATCTTTCTTTGTTGTTTCATCTGAAATCAAAAAAGACTCAGAGAGAATAGGAAAGCTAGTAAATGGTCTTAGAAATGACATGAGAAAACTTTTAAACATCGTTAAAGATTCAGTTCTATATATGAATATTTCTAGGCTGGAAATCTTTGCCATTTTATATTTTATAAATGAGATTGTTGAAGAGTACCATAGAGGACATGAGGATAAACTAAACGAAGACCTAGATAATTTAATAGACCTTTTAAAAGCCCTTAAGTCTTCATCTACAAAAACATATGAGCTTGCTATTCACTTAGCTGACTACTTAAAGAAAACTCTAAACTACATAGATGAAATTGAAAGTATTATCAAAGAACTTCACTACATACAGCTAAACGGTCTAGTTGAATCTGCACGATTAGGAGAACAAAAATTCTCAATAATCTTTAATCAGGTAAAAGAACTTGTTGAAAACACAACCAAGCTTATTGAAGATATACTGCCTATGATTAAACATTCGATAAAAGACGCAAATGATATTGAGTATATAGCAACAAGAGTTATAAAAGACATAGACCAAATGTTAGAAATTTGCAACGAGGGGTGTATGGCTGCTTAGCCGTCTCCCTCCGGTATGATTTGCCATTTTCTTAAAAAGTCATCATTTACATCTACTAAACCTATTTTTTTAAGTTTTTTTATAACCGTTTCATCACAAAAAACATCTTCAGGCCATTTTCTGTAGTATCCATCCATTTCACTTTTTGCCGTAGCATCTACTCCCCAGATTTCCTCTATCCACACATCCCTTAAGGCGTCAATATTATTAGTTATTCTCCACACAAGCATGTAGGGATTGTTAAGGTCATTGTTTTTATTATCTACGAATACAACAATTTTTAAATGTTCTTCTAGCTGTTTGAGCTTTTTGAAAACCTCTTTCATAGGCTTTGTTTTGCTTACCTTTATAACAGTTATAGGGTTAGGTGTATCTGTAAAGTACTGTTTTAGTGCAACAATATCTGCGTCCAGTTTTACTGCTTTTTCGAGTAAGGCCTCATCCCTTAGAATTTGAATAGATTTTTCCTGAATACTGTTTTCACTCACATCTATTCCAAGCTTTCCACCAACGAGAGGTTCATAACTAGCATGGTCTAACTGGTCTACTATGCCTTCAGTTATAAGAAAAGAACTTTCATTGAGCCTATCAAGAACGTACCTTGCAAACTCTTCATAGTTTGTCAAATCTGGAGCTTTTTCATCCACAAAGATTGCATGCTTTAAGAAACTCATCTGTCCGACACCCCATAGGGCATGCATTATCTGCTTTGCGTGACCTTTATAGCGGGGGGAGATTTTAGCCAGTAATAGGTTATGAAAGCATCCAGCCTCTGGCATATGGTAGTCAATCAAATCTGGAGATGTGGTTTTTAAAAGAGGTAAAAAAATCCTTTCTGTAGCCCATCCCATATATTTATCTTCTACAGGAGGTTTACCAACAACTGTTGCCATATAAACAGGATTTTTTTTCATAGCGAAGGCTTTTACACGCATAATAGGAAACTCTTCAACAGGTGTGTAGTATCCTGTGTGGTCTCCGAAGGGGCCTTCTGGGGCAAACTCTAAAGGGTCTACTTCTCCTTCAATAACTATATCTGCATCGTAAGGAATAAAGATGTCGTTTGTTATTGATTTAACTAACCTTGGATTTTCTTTTCTGATAAATCCATATAGCAGAAGCTCAAAAATACCATAAGGTAGTGGTGCCTGACCGCACCAGAAGTATAAAGGGTCTCCCCCTATAGCGATTGATACAGGCATCTTTTTATTTGCCTTCTTATACTCATGGAAAAAGTGATTTCCGTCTTTATGAATCTGCCAATGTATTATAAGCTTATCTTTGTCTAAAACCTGTAGCCTATACAGACCAAGGTTTTGGGTTTTCCCGTCCAAACTTTTTGTGTAAATCTGACCTGCCGTTATGAATCTTCCGGCATCTTTAGGCCATGTTTTTAGGACTGGTAAGGAAAAAAGGTCAATATCGCTTGTTATAACAACCTGCTGACACTCACCTTTTTCTTTTAATCTCTTAGGAAAGATTTTCCGCACTTGAAAGAGTTTAAGCAGAGTGTTTAGTTTTTCTTTTAAAGAGACAGGAGGAGAGATTTTTAATAAATCTTCTACATCTTTAGCTATATCATCTGGGTGCTTACCAAAAATAAGTTTTGTTGTCTCAAAATTTGCAAAAGTATTCATTAAAACAGGGATTTTGTAAGTCTTTCCCGTTTTTCCATCTATAGGATTAGTAAAAAGCAAAACCTTTGGACTTTCTTTTTTTGCCTCTATATAGGCAAGATGGGGTATTTCAAGCTCTACATCTAAAGGTTTGTCTATTAATTTTAAAAAGCCTTTTTCCTGTACTATTTTTAAAAACTGTTCTAACTTCATCTTTTGATTAGCTTCTTTGCTTTATTGAAAAAGGGTATGTTTTCTTTATAGTCTAGGTACGTCCATGGAAAAGGTTGAAAACTTTTGTTGTGGTACCAAAGTTCAAGTTCTAGATAAAGATTTTTATCTACCTTTATTCTGTTTCCCCTAAACTTTCGGGTAGCAACTACTACTTTTTCTTTGTCTATCACTATCGGGTCAATGTTTACTGTGCGACTCTGATTTATTGAAAACTTTTTTTCTATAAAGTCCGTATGTTTCTTAATCCCCACAAGTTTTAATTCATCAGCTTCAAACTTTGTTAAAACAAACTTTTTAAAAAGGGGCTGCCCCATCTCCCCTGTGTAGTATGAAGAGTAAGGCAGTTGGAAGGTTTTTGATTGAAAAACAAAATCACCGTAGAAGTTTTTAAGATGTTCTTCCACTAAAGAGAGCTTATCTTCATCCTTCCACATTAAGGCAAACATTAACCTCATCAGTGTTTCTTCTCACCCCTAGCCATTCTGATAGCGTGTTTAACCATAGGAGCAAGCATTCTTAAGTTATCTTTTACTCCTCCAGTACTTCCCGGTAGGTTTATCACAAGGGTATCTTTTCCAATTATTCCTGCTGTACCTCTAGATAAAAGAGATTTTGGAGTAAACTTAACACCAATGACTCTCATAGCCTCACCAAAACCAATAGCTTCTGTCCTGATAACTTCTTTTGTTGCCTCAGGGGTTTTATCCCTCTCGCTAAAACCAGTTCCACCTGTAGTAAAGATAACGTCTACTTTTCCTTCTAAAGATTTAAGTTCATCTACTATCTGGTCTTTTTCATCTGGAAGGATTTTGTAATGGACTACCTCACCGCCAAACTCGTTTTCAATAATATCTATAGCAGTCTTTCCGCTTCTATCTTCGGCTTCTCCTTTATAACAGCTATCAGATAGCGTTATCACAGCACACTTTAGACCTGATAAATCCTCTGCATAGTCAGACTTTCCACCTCTTTTTGAAACAAGCTTAATGTCTCCAATAACCATATTTTTATCAAAAGCCTTTAGCATATCGTAGACGTTTAAAAGAGCTGCCGACACGGCGGTAAGAGCTTCCATCTCAACACCTGTTCTACCTACGTTTTTTACCTCTGCCGTTACATAAACTCCATCATCCTCAAGTTTCGTATCAACCACAACGTGGTCTATCATAATGTTGTGGCAAAACGGTAGTATCTCAGGAGTCTTTTTCACTCCATACATCCCAGCCATCTGAGATGCAAGCAAAACGTCTCCTTTTGGCACCTTACCCTCCCGTATCATTTCTACGCTCTCAGGAGAAAGGTATATCTTTCCTTCTGCCTTTGCAGTTCTTATAGTCTCAAATTTATTTGAAACATCAACAGGTTTAAATCCCATAAAAGCCTCCTTTAGATTCGGTATAATAAAGTAATTATAAATAATACAATAGATGAGGCATATGGATAACTTTTTACCTTACTTTGAGTATAAAAATTGTGAGCTTTACTGTGAAGATGTCCCCATCTCAAAAGTAGCAGAAAAAGTTGGAACACCTTTTTACATATACAGTAAATCTGCAATCCTTGATAAGATAAACCAGTATAAAGATGCCTTCAAAGAGGTAGATACCCTAATCTGCTATGCCACAAAGGCAAATCCTAACCTTTCTATACTAAAACTAGCTGCAGAAGAAGGTTTAGGAGCAGACACCGTCTCAGGTGGAGAAATATACAAAGCTATAAAGGCAGGTATAAAACCAGAAAAAATAGTTTACGCAGGAGTTGGAAAAACTGATTTTGAACTAGACTTTGCAGTAAGGGAAGGAATACTATCCTTCAATGTGGAAAGTCTCCAGGAGTTAGATGTTCTCAACCAGATAGCAGAAAAAAGAAAAAAGAAAGCAAATATTTCAATAAGAGTAAATCCAAACGTTGACCCAAAAACCCACCCTTACATATCTACTGGACTAAAAGAAAGTAAGTTTGGTATAGACATAGGTGAAGCACTAGATGCCTACAAGTATGCCTCAAAGCTAGAAAACATAAATATTGTAGGTATACACTGCCATATAGGCTCACAACTTTTAGACGTTTCTCCGTACAGAGAAGCAATTGAAAAAGTTCTTTCACTAGTAGAAAAGCTAAAAAAAGAAGGAATTACACTGCAGCACATAGATATTGGCGGCGGTTTAGGTATCAAGTACAAACCTGAGGATAAACCACCAACGCCGTATGACTTAGCAGATATAATAGTTCCATTAGTAAAGGACTCAGGCCTAAAACTAATCTTAGAACCGGGACGTTCGCTAGTAGGAGAGTCAGGAGCATTAGTATCTCAGGTTATATTTACAAAAAAGAAAAAAAACAAAAACTTTATTATTGTAGACTCTGGAATGAACGACCTTGTAAGACCGGCCATGTATAACGCATACCACCATATACTATCGGTATACCCAAAAGAAGAAAAAATCGTAGCTGATGTTGTAGGTCCAATCTGCGAGACAGGAGACTTTCTAGCATTGGATAGGCAAATAGATAACCTACAAAGGGGAGACCTTATAGCCGTTATGAGTGCTGGAGCTTATGGTTCTTCAATGTCCTCAAACTACAATGTCAGACCAAGGGCAGCAGAAGTATTAGTAGATAAAGATAAATTTAAAATCATCAAACAAAGAG
>JALUFA010000040.1 GCA_027052485.1 Hydrogenothermaceae bacterium | reverse complement strand
TATATCTAAAATCAGCATTAACTTTTCATTGAAATCTTTAAATAGATATACAGAAAGTATGTAAACAGCAGTACTTCCTATAAGGAAGTTTAAAAGGTCAGTTTCGTTCAAAAATGCTACTAAAAGTAGAGAAAGGGCTAAAAAAAGTCGCACGAATATACTCATAACATATTTTTCCTTACTGAATGGATAAGAGAAAAGTAGGTCTGGGAAGTTTTTTCTAACATTGCAGTTGTGTAAAATGAAGAACCTTCACTATTATCTAACATAAATGTGTTTTTTAACAAGATATCATCAAAGATTGTTAAGTTTTTAGAAGGAAACCCAAATTGATTAACTTCACTTAACAATTTTTCAGGGAACAAGAAGTTGCCATTTAGTTTTAGTACGAATGAAGTGTTTCCATCTATAGGTTTATCTAATACAAAGTTAAATAGATTTGGTGAGTAAAAGTTGATTATCTGTTCTATAAAAGGTAAGGGCAAATCATTTACAAACAAAAACCTAAGACGAACCCCCCTAGGGAGATTAATGCTAAAAAATTTTTTTAGTAGTACTTCTAAGATTTTAGTATTATATTCCTTAGATATATCTACAATAACGTTAAAAAACGTAGGGCCGTATCCTATAACAGTTTTCCAAATGAGGAGTTTTCTTTCTTTTTCTTTTATCGAAAAAGAAAGTTTAAAATTTCCATCTAAATTTTCTTTTAAGAAGAAAATTGGAAAGCGAGAGTATACAGGGTGTTCTGGTTTTTTCCTCAGAAAAAGAGCATACGGATTTTTCCTCAGAGCATACTGAAACTTAAGAGAGTTAAAAGTGTTGATAAAAATTCCTTTGTTCCCATTTAGTATAGGATTTTCAAAACTGTAGGAAATCGGATGGGCTTTAAAAATTGTTCTAGATGTTTTTATTACAGGATTAACAATTTCATACTGCTTTAAATCAATCCTTTCCTTTTCTACTTTTAACTTAAAATCTTTTAAGATTTCTCTTAGTTTATCCACCCTTTAAATTTCTTCTACCCAGTGTTTATACTTTTCTATTTTTCCTCTTACTGCATCAAAATACGTTTTCTGTATATCTTTTGTTATGGGGCCTGGTTTACCATTTCCGATAACTCTTTTATCTATTTCAACAACTGGTGAGACCTGCGCTCCTGTTCCACAGAAGAAAACTTCATCAGCTATGTAAAGCTCAGTCCTAGATATGCTCCTTTCAACAACTGGATATCCTTTGTCTTTTGCTATCTGTATCACAGCCCATCTGGTTATACCTTCTAGAATATCATCTGAAACTGGAGGAGTTATAAGAGTTCCATCTCTGACTATGAATATATTTTCTGCTGAACCTTCGGATACAAAACCGTTTTTATTGAGGACTATTGCCTCGTCGGCTCCTGCCTGTATAGCCTCAGTTTTAGCAAGGGCACTGTTAACGTATGCTCCGGCGACTTTTAGTCTTGGAGGTATCATATTATCATGTAGTCTAGTCCATGAAGATACAATTGCCTTTGTTCCTTTATCTATATCTATGTAGTCTCCTAACGGGTAAAGATATATAGCAATTTTGGCTGTATAATCTAAAAGTTTAGGGCCAATAGCTGTATCAGCAAAGTACACTATAGGCCTGATGTAAATATCACTTTTTACATTATTCTTTCTTATAAGCTCTTTAGTAATTTCTACAAGGTCTTCTATACTTTCTTCTATCTGCATGTTTAAGACTTTCATGTTTTTAAATAATCGTTCATAGTGTTCTTTAAAAAAAAGGGCAAACATTTTATCTGTCTCTTTATCGTAGTAAGCCCTTATACCCTCAAAAATGGCCGTTCCATAGTGAAAAGAGTTTGTTTTTATACTTATTTTTGCTTCTTCTTCAGGCACGAATTTACCTTCAAAATATACATATTCCAAAGGGAAAACCTCCATTGATATATCCTAGAAAGTAGATTTTATCATCTAGGGGGATTGTATCGCAAGGAAAAGAAAGAAAAGGAAGGGCAAAAAGGCCCTGTTTATTACTTTGAAGATGTGATTTTTTTGATAATGTTATCTGTTGGGACTATATGTTTATGTAAGCCTAAATCTTTTGGGTTCATTCCAAGGGCAAGGCCTATCATCTGTGGAAGGTGTAGGATAGGCATGCCTATCTGTGTTCCAATTCTTTCTTCTGCTTCCTCTTGCATAGCGTCCAACTGTGTATGGCATAAAGGACAAGGAGTTACCATAAAGTCTGCTTTTTCTTCTTTAGCAGCTTTTGTATCCATAGCTGTAAGTCTTAATGTTACTTCGTCCTCAGCGGACCAGAATGAGTGGAAACCACAACATGCTAGTCTAGCTTCGTGGTCTTTTGGATTTCCTCCTAAGGCCTCAATTACCATTTCCATTGATTTTGGATTATCTGGATCTTCGTATCCGATAAGGTAAACAGGTCTTATTATGTGGCATCCGTAAAACGGTGCAATATTAAAATCTTTGAGAGGTCTAACAACCATACTTTTTAGCTTATCAAGCCCTACTCCATCTATAACTTCCCATAAAAAGTGGGTAACTTCAGATGTACCTTTATATTCTAAACCCGCCTCTCTTAAAACTTCGTTAACCGCTGCTTTTAGTTCAGGGTCGTTATCTAGTTTAAACTTTGTATCCCTAAGCATAACAGTACAGGTATTACATATTGTAAGGAGGTCTAATCCTAACTCTTCTGCTAGTGCGAGGTTTCTTGCATTTATTGTGTATGCTAAAAATTCATCTTTTTCTTGAACTGCCCCAGCTCCGCAGCATGTAGCAGCCTCTAGCTCTATAAGTTCCATTCCAAGCTTTTCTGCTACTAGTCTTGTAGAGTCGTAAAGTTCTGGAGCAACACCTTTCGCAGAACATCCTGTATAAAAGGCATATTTTAATTGAGACATTACTCATTACCTCCTTTGTCTAAAAAGTTCGCTCTTCTTATGGTCTTTCTCTTATCCTCATACACTACACCTAAAATCTGAGGAATTCTGATTCTAACCTCTTTTTCTTTCTCTTTAGCTTTTTCATATATCTTTACAACCTCTTCGTGTCTTTTTACTTTATGGCCGCCAAAGAAGTCGGCTATATTCGCCTTACCTTTTAGCAGCATTTTTATTCCAAATGGAGCTCTTTTGATGGCACCTAACAGTCCTTCCTGTCTTATTGGAAGTAGCATTTCATTTAGGAGACCTCTCTCTCTGATATCTTCTTCAAAAATCTCGGCGTGTCTTTCTCCAGGAGTTTTGAATCCTTCCTCTGCAGCCATTATTCTAAGTCTTATGATATTTTCATAAGGTTGAACTTCTTTAGGACAGTTAGTAGTACACTGCCAGCATCTTACGCACCACTCAAGGTTTAGTTTGTCTAGCACAGCCTCAAGTCTCTCTCTTTTTGCGCCATCTCTTGAGTCTGCCGCGTATCTGTATGCTTTAGAGAAAACAAATGGTGTTAGATACTCTTCATTAGCTTTAAATGCATTACACTCTGATACACAAGAAGCGCATAAGATACAGTCTGAAGCAAAGTCTATCTTGTGGTGGTCTTCTGGAGACTGTCTATACTCTTTTCCGTCTGGAGGAGGTGGTTCTTTCGGAATAAACCAAGGTTTTACCTTTTTCATTTTATTTAATAGATAATCAAAGTCAAATATAAGGTCTTTTAGAGGTTTAACATTTCCTATTGGTTCTACTGTGATTGTATCTGTGTTGTATTTTTCCAGTATTTTCGTTACCTGTTCTTTACAGGCTAAAGTTCCATGGCCGTTTATTCTCATAGAGCATGAACCACATATAGCAGCTCTACAGTTGTATCTAAATGAAAGAGTTGGGTCTTGTTCTTCTTTTACTTTAAATAAGGCTGCTAGAACTGTCATCCCTTTTTCCACGGGGAGGGTATACTCTTTATAGTAAGGCTCTGAATCTTTGGTAGGGTCGTATCTGAAGACTCTCAGCTTGAAAGTTTCCATTGGGCTTTACCTCATGTAGCTAAAATCTAGATTTTGAAACTATTTTAATATCTTTATTTATATTTTTCAAAATTTTACAATATTAGAATTTAACCCTTGGTGAGGTTTAGGAATGAAACGGTTATCAGTTGCAGCACTATTAATATCCTCAAGTGCATTTGCAGCAGCTTACAAAATCCCAGAGCAGTCTTTAATGTCTGTAGGTACTGCTGCAGCTTACTTTTCATCTGCTAGATTTGCAGATACAGCTTACTATAACCCATCGGCAATGAGTTTTTTAGACGATAAAAAGTTTACAGAACTGGGTTTAAGGGCAATCTTCTTAGATAAAATACACTTCCAAGGTCAGGCTGTAGACCCTGTAGCCAAAAGATTTGTAATATCAAATGCTAAATCCAAAGATGAACTGTTCTTTATCCCCCAGTTTCATTTTGTAAGTAGTTCTTTTTTAGATGGCAAAGCGAGGGTAGGTCTATCTTTTATTACACCTGCTGGTTTATCAAAGCGCTGGAATTCAGAGCTTCAGATGGCAACGGCAGAAGAATTTACTATGGAGGTATATGAGGTTGATACCAGTGCTTCATACAAGCTTTTAGATAACTTTTCCGTTGGTTTAACAGGTAGGTTCATCTATGCTAAAGGTAAAATCAAGTATAGATTTTACAACCAGTTTGCAAATAACTACCTTTACAGAATAAGAATGAAAGGAGACACTCCGATAAAAACAGGCTGGGCTGTCTCTGCTACGTATAAGCCTACCGAAAACCTAACATTTGCATCTTTATACAGGTCTAAGGTAAACCTAGATGTTGATGGTACAGTAGATGGCGAGCTTCACATCCCAAGCAAAATAGACCTCAACACTATATACCCATCTTCGGGAAACGTGTCTATTCCTCTTCCTGCTGAACTTAGACTTGGAGTTTCCTACAAAAGGAATAAAACTATTTATGAGTTTACCTTTGAACGTACCTTTTGGTCTTCATATAAAAAACTGGACTTTAACTTCTCAAATCCTGCTTTAGAAGCCATACTGGGACAACCAAAACCAAAAAACTGGAGAGACACGAACACCTACCGATTTGATATTCAGCACAGATACAACGATAAAACCCTATTGATGGCAGGTCTAGCTTACGATGAAACACCAATACCTCAAAAAACGTTAGGTTTTGAACTTCCAGATTCTAACGGATATATACTGTCTGTTGGTTCCCTTTACTCATTAAAGAAAAACATGGATATAGGTTTTTCTGCCCTTTACGTTAAAAAGTTTGACAGGAAAGTTAATAACAAAAACATTAGAGGGAAGTTTTCAAACCTACAGGCTTACATCTTTAATATCTCTCTGCTTTATAAG
>JALUFA010000039.1 GCA_027052485.1 Hydrogenothermaceae bacterium | reverse complement strand
GATTTAAGCTTTATAAGTATTTAATTTTAACACCATCAGGGGCTTTGTAAAAAATGTTATTCGTCAGTATGCCTGTCTCTAAATATCAGTTTCATTGGTGATTTTTCAAACCCTAAAAGCTTTCTTAAGTTGTTTTCAAGGTACTTTACATAGCTATCTTTAAAACCTTCTGGATAGTTAACAAACATCAAAAATGCCGGTGGCTTTCCTTCAAGCTGGGTTGCATAGTAAATTTTAAGGGGCTTACCCTGATATGTAGGGGGTGCTTGAAGGGACATAAGTTGTTTTATAGCCCTGTTTAGTTTTCCAGTTGAAACCCTCTTCCAAACCTGGTTGTAAACCTCTTCTATCTCTTTTAGTAATTTATCTATACCTTTTTTCTTCTTGGCAGACACGAGGACCACAGGTGCGTAAGGTAGAAAGTACAGCTTTTCTTTAACCTGCTTTACTAATGAGTTTAAAACTTCTTTTCTATTGGGTAGTCTGTCTATTTTATTAATGGCTATTACAACCGGTTTGTAGTACTTTTGGGCTAGATGGGCTATCTTTTGGTCTTGTTCTGTTGCTCCTTGCTCTGCGTCTATCACATGTACTATCACATCAGCTTTCTTTATAGCATCCAACGTTCTACCAACGCTGAAAAACTCTACCCCGTAGTCTACGTTTGATTTCTTTCTAAGGCCTGCTGTGTCTAAGAATCTGTATCTCTTTCCGTTTATCTCTACTACCGTATCAACTGTATCTCTAGTTGTGCCGGCAATGTTTGATACTAATGCTCTTTCCTCTCCTACTATTGCGTTTAAAAGAGAGGATTTCCCAGCATTAGGTTTCCCAACAAGGGCAACTTTAATCTCGTCAGTCTTTTTTTCTTCCTCTTCTTTTATCTCTTCTTTAGCTGCTTCTCTTTCATAGTCTGGTATGTCTTCTACAACGGCATCTAAAAGGTCAGCAACGCCATTTTTCTGTATAGCTGAAACAGGGAAAACTTTGTCAAAGCCAAGCTCGTAAAACTCGTATATGCTATCTTCCTGCTGAGGATTGTCTACCTTGTTAACAGCAACGTAAACCGGTTTTTCCGTCTGGTGTAGCAGCCTTGCTATATCTTTGTCTGCTTCGGTTAGACCGGTTCTAGAGTCAACTACTAGTATAAATGCGTCTGCATCTTTTAGCTCTTTTTCTACCTGTTTTTTTATATAAGGGGCAAACTTATCTGTGTCTGTATTTATATATCCTCCTGTATCTACCACTTCAAAAGGAACGCCTCTCCATTCAGCCGTTGAAATAAGCCTATCCCTTGTAACTCCAGGTACATCTTCAACAATAGCTTTTTTCTTACCTGTAATTCTATTAAATAGAGAAGACTTTCCGACATTTGGCCTTCCTACTATTGCTACTCTATACATCTCCACTCCCTCTAAGTTTTGTTAACTTTCCAAATGTATTTCTGAAAAGGATTAATGCAAGTACGTACCTTTTAGCGTATATTATAAGTCTTAAATCTAAAAACTTTGAGAGGTTTGGCATGAAAAAGCTAATTTTGCCTGTTTTTTTACTGCTTTTTATAGTAAAGGCTGGATTTTCCTATGAAAATGTAGATGCAAAAACCTTTGCAAAGCTACTGAAAAATCCTAATGTTTTTCTTCTAGATGTTAGAACTCCCAAAGAGTTTGCAGAAGATGGGCATATAAAAGGGGCAAACCTTATTCCTGTACAGCTTTTTAAATACATCTACTTAGAAGGTTTAAGGGATAAACCTGTCCTTGTCTACTGTAGGAGTGGAAATAGAAGTGCCATTGCAGCAAAAATGCTTGAGGAGATGGGAGTTAAAAAGGTTTACAATCTAGAAGGTGGTATTTTAGCCTGGAAGGCGGCTGGTCTACCTGTTGAAAAAGGATGGAAGTAAGGGGAAAGACTCCCCTTTTATTTTTTCCTGTTTGCTTTCGCAAAAACTTTTAATGGTAGTCCCCAAACTTTCGTGAAGTACTCACCTGCCTTGTGGTCAAACTCATCTTCTGGACTGTATGTAGCAAGGTTTTCAAAGTAAAGTCCATTAGGAGACTGTCTACCTACAATCTGGGCGTTTCCTTTGTAGAGTTTAAATCTAACTTTTCCGTTTACAAGCTGACCTATCTCATTGGTAAATGCATCTAAAGCTTCCCTTAGTTTGGAAAACCACAGTCCATTGTAAACTAGGTCTGCGTAAGGTTGGGAAACGTGAGTTAATTTGTAGTGGTATGTGAACCTATCTAGTACTAGAGTTTCAAGTTCATCATACGCTTTTATAAGCATCAGCCCTGCTGGCGACTCATAAACTTCCCTTGTCTTTATACCAACGAGTCTGTTTTCAACCATGTCTATTCTACCAACACCGTGTTTCCCGCCAATTTCGTTTAAATCCCATATCAGCTTCCAAAGCTCCTCATACCTTTTTCCATTGATTGCTACGGGTATTCCCTTTTCAAACTCTATTTCCACATACTCAGGCTCGTTTGGAGCTTCTTGGGGGTTAACTGTTATCTCAAAAGCGTCCTCCGGTGGCTCTTGCCATATGTCCTCAAGGGGACCTGCCTCTATCGCAACACCCCAAAGGTTTCTATCATAAGAATAAGGTTTTTCTTTTGTTGCCTTTACTGGTATACCATGTTTTTGGGCGTACTCGATCTCTTCTTCCCTTGATTTAAACTCCCAATCTCTAACCGGAGCTAATACTTCTATATCTGGGTCTAAAGCCCATACTGAAGTTTCAAATCTAACCTGGTCGTTACCTTTTCCTGTAGAACCGTGGGCTACATAGTGGGCGTTATACTTGTGGGCTAGCTCAACAAGTTTTTTTGCTATTAGAGGTCTTGAAAGAGCGGATAGTAAGGTGTACTTGTTTTCATAAAGGGCTCCACTTCTCATAAGTGGCATACAGTACTCTCTTGCGAACTCTTCTTTGATATCATCTACAATCGCTTCTACAGCTCCAGCTGCTTTTGCCTTCTCAGGGATTTCATCCAGTTCTTCACCCTGACCTACATCGGCGGTATAGGTTATTACTTCGTATCCTTTATCCGTTAACCATCTAACAATAACAGAAGTGTCTAGTCCTCCAGAGTAGGCTAAAATAACTCTCTCTTTCACTTATCTCCTCCGTTTAACTGGATTTTATATACAGGTATGCCATCACAATAAAAAGAAGTACAGGAACAGCAATTAAAACGTACTTAACTCCAGCCTCGTAGGCTTCATAGATTTTGTCTAACATCTTATTCTCCTATGGGTATAGTTGTTCGCCTGTCTCCGCATCATAGATGTATATTGCATCAACAGGGCAGGCTTCCGCTGCTCTAAATACTTCATCCTCTTTATCTATAGGAAGGTCTATAACCACTTCCTGTTTTTTTAGGTTTTCCACTTCTTTAAAAAGTTGTTCTTTATCTTTTCCAGGCTCTAAAAATACTGCTTTGTGTCTTTTATCTAGCTCAATTAAGTCTGTTTCTTCAGCACAGGGACCAATTCCTTCACACTTGATTCTATCTATTACAATTTTTAGTTTACCCATATTTCTCACCTCCTAGTTTAGTTTCAATCTGTGGGCTTTGCCTACTATCTCTAGTATATGATTATAAGACTTTCTGGCAATATGACTTTTTAATCCTTCTATAACCTTTAACGGTGCATACGGGTCAAAAAAGCTTGCAGTTCCTATCTGGATAGCCAAAGCACCGGCTAGCATATGTTGCAGCGCATCTTCTGTGGAGGAAATTCCACCTACCCCTATGATTGGGATTTTATCTTGAAACTTCTCATACAACTGGTACACCATTCTAACAGCTACAGGCAGTATTGCTGGTCCCGACAGTCCACCAGTTTTCGTGGCTAGGATTGGTTCTTCTCTATTAATATCTATTGCCATACCAAGAAGGGTGTTGATTGCGACAAGCCCGTCTGCTTTTGCCTCTATGCATGCTTGTCCTGTTTCTGTTATATCTGTAACGTTTGGACTTAACTTTACAAGGATGGGTTTTGATGTTTCATCTCTTAAAGTTTTTACTAGATTGTAAAGGGTGTCTGGGTCTGACCCAAAAGCTATCCCTCCCTTTTTAACGTTAGGGCAGGAAACGTTCAGCTCAAGAGCCTTTACCCCATCTACTTTGTCTAGGTAGGAGGTTACTTTTTTATACTCATCCTCATCTTCTCCAAAAACATTGGCTATAATGACCGTGTCATATTGACGTAGCTTTGGCATTATATTTTTTGCAAAGTACTCTACTCCTGGGTTTTGAAGTCCAATAGAGTTTAGCATCCCTGCCGGAGTTTCAACTATCCTCTGGGGAGGATTCCCAGGACGTGGTTTGTAGGAAAGCCCCTTTACAACAACCGCTCCCAACGCTGATATATCGTAAAGGTTTTCTGCTACTTCCAGACCATAGGAAAAGCAACCAGAGGCAACCCAAACAGGATTTTTAAACTGAATGCCAAACAGTTCATAAGATAGGTTATCTTGTATGGGTTTTACAAATTCTTTCAATTTTGTTTTATAACCTCCAATAAAGGAAACCTTCTTTTTCAGCCTTTTCCTTATTATAAAGACCTTTTATATCAATTAAAACAGGTAAACCTTCTTTTTCCATCAGCTTTTTGTATTTTTTCAAATCTAGTTCTTCAATAAATGGTTTGTGCTTTACTGCTACTACTATCGCATCATATGGTGCTTCTTTCTCTATGTTTTCTAAAAGTTCTACTCCATATTCTTCTTTAACTTCTTCTGGGTCTGCATATGGGTCATGTATGTATACATCTATTCCATACTCTTTTAACTCTTTGTAAACATCTATTACTTTTGTGTTTCTTATATCTGGAATGTTTTCTTTAAATGTTAGACCTAGTATCAGTACTTTGCTTCCTTTTACTGTCTTCCCTGCCTTTATAAGTTTTTTTACTGTATTTTCCGCTACGAAGTTTGGCATGTAATCGTTTATCCTTCTTCCTGCCAGTATTACTTCTGGATGGTGTCCTATTGCCTGTGCTTTAAAGGTTAAATAGTATGGGTCTACTCCTATACAGTGTCCTCCTACTAGTCCTGGCTCAAATCTTAAAAAGTTCCATTTTGTTGATGCTGCTTCTAAGACTGCTTTTGTGTCTATTCCCATTTTATTGAATATCACTGATAGTTCGTTCATTAAGGCTATGTTTAGGTCTCTCTGGGTGTTCTCTATCACTTTGGCCGCTTCTGCTGTTTTTATGTCCGGTGCTTTATGTACTCCTGCTGTTATTACAGAACCATATAGCTGCGCTAAAAACTCTGTTGTTTGTGGTGTGTCTCCTGCTACTACTTTTACAATCTTATCTATTGTGTGCTGTTTGTCTCCTGGGTTTACTCTCTCTGGTGAATATCCTACGTTGAACTCTTTTTTCCATTTAAGGCCGCTTTCTTGTTCCAGTATTGGAACACACTCTTCTTCTGTTAGTCCTGGGTATACTGTTGATTCGTACACTACTGTTGAG
>JALUFA010000038.1 GCA_027052485.1 Hydrogenothermaceae bacterium | reverse complement strand
GTCTTCTTCTTACAGCTTCCGTTAACTGACCTCCCTCTTCGTATCCAACATAACCTGGAGGTGCACCAACCAGTCTGGAAACTGTGTGTTTTTCCATAAACTCAGACATATCAAATCTGATTAAAGCATCTTCTGTTCCAAACAGATACTCAGCCAGTGCTTTAGCTGTTTCAGTTTTACCTACACCTGTTGGGCCGAGGAACATAAACACGCCTATAGGTCTGTGTCTTCCCTTTAGACCAACACTGTTTCTTCTTATAGCTTTTGCTATTGCTTTTATTGCTTCATCTTGATTGACAACTCTCTTTTGTAGCTCCTCTTCAATGTGTAGAAGTTTTTCTGCATCTGTTTCTGTCAGTCTTGCTACAGGTATTCCAGTCCATTTAGCTACAACCTGAGCTATATCCTCAACTTTAACTTTTGGTTTTTTGCTTTTTCTCTTTTCTTTCCACTCAGCTTTTAGAGTTTCAAATTTTGCCCTTAGTTTGAGCTCTTCATCTCTAAGTTTAGCTGCTTTTTCGTAGTCTTGTTCTCTTGCAGCTTTTGCCTTTTCTTCTTCTATCTTCTGGATTTTTTCTTCTATTTTCTTCAGTTTTGGAGGTAGCTCTAGAGACTTAAGTCTTACCCATGCTCCAGCCTCATCTATCAGGTCTACTGCTTTGTCTGGTAGCTGTCTATCTGTGATGTACTTAACGGAGTACTCAACGGCCTTTTCTATTGCCTCTTTTGTATATTCTACTTCGTGGAACTCTTCAAACTTTTTCTTTAATCCCATTAGGATTTTTACCGCATCTTCTGGGGAAGGTGGCTCAACAAGCACAGGTTGAAATCTTCTCTCTAATGCTCCGTCTTTTTCTATATGCTTTCTGTACTCATCTATTGTGGTAGCCCCTATTACCTGAATTTCTCCTCTTGCAAGGGCTGGTTTTAGCATGTTTGATGCGTCTATTGAGCCTTCGGCGGCTCCAGCTCCAACGAGGGTGTGAAGCTCATCTATAAACAGGATGATGTAAGGAGCTTTTTCAAGTTCCTTAAGTATATTCTTTAATCTTTCTTCAAACTGCCCTCTGTACTTTGTGCCTGCAACAAGTGCTGCAAGGTCTAAAGCAACTATTCTTTTACCCTGTAGAGGTTCTGGAACGGTTTTATCAGCAATTCTCTGGGCTAAGCCTTCAACAATTGACGTTTTTCCAACCCCCGGTTCTCCAATAAGAACTGGGTTATTCTTTCTTCTTCTTGCAAGTATCTGGATAACTCTATCTATTTCCTTGTCCCTTCCAATAACTGGGTCAAGTTTTCCCTCTCTAGCAAGGGCTGTTAGATCTCTTGAGTATCTATCAATGTTTGGAGTTGGAACTTGTTTTACCTGCTCTTGAGGAGGTATCTCTCCAAGTATCTGTAGTATCTCTCTTCTTACTGAGTACTCGTCTATTCCAAAACCTCTTAGTACTCTACCTCCAAGTCCAGTTTTCTCTCTAACGATACCTATCAAAAGGTGTTCCGGCCCTACAAACTGATGGTGTAGTATTCTTGCCTCTTCAACGGCAAACTCAAGAACTCTTTTTGCATCAGGTGCAAAGAGAACTTCTCCAACGTGGGAGCCTTTTACCATCTGAGATGTAAGAGTTCTTTTAACTTTATCTACTGTGAGGCCAAACTTTGAAAGCACCAAAACAGGTATGTCCTCCTCTTCAAGTAGAGAAAGGAGGAGGTGTTCGCTACCTAAGTAGTTGCTTTTATATTCTAAAGCTATCTCTCTAGCGTTTAGGATTACTTTCCTCGCTCTTTCTGTAAATTTTTCAAACATAATTAATACCTCTTTTTAGAGTTTTCGCTCTGTAAACTATAGCTAATAAAAAAAATTTCAAGTATATATATCAACTATTTTTCCATCTTTCATATAATAAACCATATGACAAAAATTTGCTATCTGGGGGTCGTGGGTTGCTATTACAATGGTAATGCCTTTTTTTTGATTTAGCTCTTTGAAAATCTGAATAACCCTCTCTGAGTTTTCGCTGTCAAGGTTTCCCGTCGGTTCGTCGGCAAGGATTACTATGGGTTCGTTTATAACCGCCCTTGCTATTGCTACCCTTTGTTGCTGACCTCCAGAAAGCTGAGGAGGTTTGTGGTGAATTCTGTCTTCAAGTCCAAGCTGTTTTAAAAGGTTTAAAGCTTTTTCTTCAGCCTTTTTTTTATCTTTGCCATATAAAAGGGCTGGTAGCATCACATTTTCTAAGGCTGTAAACTCAGGTAGTAGGTTGTGGAACTGAAAAACAAAACCAATCTTTTTATTTCTGAACCTTGCAAGCTGTTTTTCATTGAGTTTAAGAACGTCCTGTTTATCTATAAAAACATTTCCCTCTGTGGGAACGTCTATAGTTCCAAGGATGTGTAAGAGGGTTGTTTTTCCTGAGCCTGAAGGACCCATAACTCCAACGATTTTTCCCTTTTCTGCAAAAAAATCTACACCTTTTAAGGCTTCAACTTTTTCTGTATCTATGTAGAAAACTTTTTTCAGTTTCCTTGCTTCAATAACGTAATCACTCATACCTTAAAACCTCGGCGGGTATCTCTTTTGATGCGAAGTAAGCTGGGATTATGGAGGATATAAAACATATAACCAGTGAGCTTACAGCTACAACAAAAACGTCGCCTAGAGAAACTTTTAGAGGAAGGTATGACATCATATAGACCTCAGGATTTAGTTTTACAAGGTGGTACGTGTCTGCAATGTAAACGACAGCTACACCTATTATTACTCCTATGATTGTTCCTAAAATTCCAAGTATCATCCCTTGCCAAAGGAAAACCTTCAAGATAAAGCTTTTGTCAGCCCCGATTGTTTTCAGTATAGCTACGTCCTTTCTCTTTTCTCTGGCTTTTGTGATAAGAAGACTTGAAATATTAAACGACGCAACGATAACTATAAGGGTGATAACCAGAAACATTGCCAGTTTTTCAAACTCTAAAGCTTGAAACAGGCTTTTATTCATATCTATCCATGTTCTAACTATGTATATCGGGTCTAATACTTTTTCTAGCTGAGCTTTTACAATCTGAGCCTTGTAAGGGTCCTTAAGCTTAATTTGAATGCCCGTTATCTTCCCTTTCATATCAAGGAGGCGCTGGGCTGTTTGTAGGTTCATTCCCACAAAGGATGTGTCGTACTCAAACATACCAAAGTAAGCTATGGCACCGACTTTTACCTTTAAAATCTTTGGAATGTAGCCAAAGGGAGTTTTTCTGCCAAATGGGGACATAAGGTTAAAGGTATCTCCAATAGATAGTCCCAATGCCATTGCAAGGTCTTTGCCTATAATAACGGTGTTATCCTTTTTTATACTGTCGTAGTTTCCACTTATAACGTGTTTATGGATACCCATAATCTTTTTGTCTTTTTCTGGGTCTACTCCCCTTACAAAAACAGACTCTACAGTTGAGCCAACAGATGCCAAAGCCTGTGAGTATATAAAAGGCTCAAAGTCTTTAATTTCCTTTATTGTAGAAAGTTTAGGAGTAAGTTTCTCTACTTCTTCTAGAGGAAAGTTATCTACCACTTTCATGATTACTATATGGGGAGCTGTTTCTAAGATTTTTTGTTTCAAGCCGTACTGAAAGCCGTTCATAACCCCGAGAGTTATTATCAGTGCCGATACGCCAACGATAATACCTACAAGAGAGATAATAGTCATAAAGGAAAGAGCTTTATTCTTTACAGAAAAGAGGTATCTTTTTGCAATTTCTATGTAAAGGGGCATAAATTTCTCACACTCTCCGTGTTAAATTTATTCACCCATCAATTATAAAGAAAGGAGGTCTGCTTTGGATAGAGAAAGCATTCAAAAACTTATAAAGATATCAATTATTGAGGGTATATCCCTTATTTTGCTTTTGTTTGTGGCAGTTCCATTAAAGTACATCTGGGGTTATAAGATTGCTACCATCATAATGGGTTCTATCCATGGGGTTTTATGGTTAACATTTCTGTATGTGTTAAACGAAGCTAGAAAAAAGAACAACTTTGATAAGAAGCTTGTTATTGAGCTGATAATACTATCGGTTGTTCCGTTTGGCTTTATCCTGATAGAAAGAAAGCTTAAAAGATTGATATAATAACACTCAAAAACTTTTAACAAAGGGGTTTTTGGATGCCAAAGTTAGTTCTAGTTAGACACGGTCAGTCTGTTTGGAATTTACAAAATAGATTTACAGGATGGGTAGACGTACCGTTAAGTGAAAAGGGAAAAGAGGAAGCCTACAGGGCTGGAGAGCTTTTAAAAGATATTAGATTTGACGTCGGTTATACATCTGCCCTTACTAGAGCCCAAGAAACTTTAAGAATAATCCTTGAGACAGTCGGACTTCTTATACCTGTAATAAAAGACCAAGCGTTAAATGAAAGACATTACGGAGCTTTACAGGGCTTAAACAAAGACAGGGCAAGGGAAAAGTGGGGTGCAGAAATTGTTCACCTTTGGAGAAGAAGCTACGATATTCCTCCTCCAGAGGGAGAGTCTCTAAAAGACACTGCGGCAAGAACTATTCCATTCTTAGAAAGGGCTATTATGGGTGATATATACGATGGAAGAAACGTTATTGTAGCAGCCCACGGAAACTCTCTTAGAAGTATTGTTATGTACCTTGAAAAGCTTTCTCCTGAAGAAATAGTTAAGGTAGAAATCCCAACTGGAACACCTATCGTTTATGAGCTTGATGAGAAGGGGAACGTTTTAAGTAAAGAAATCAGGCATCTAGAGGATAAGTAATGAAGTACCTTATTGCTGCAAACTGGAAGATGCATAAAACAGTCGCCGAGACGTTAGACTACCTTGATAAGTTTTTACCTGCTGTAAAGGATTTATTTACCGTTGATATTATGATAGCTCCGCCTTTTACAGCCCTTGCTTCAGCCTCTATAAAACTTGATGCGGCAAAAAAAGAGGGTGCCTACAACGTTCACCTTGGAGCTCAAAATATGTTCTGGGCTGATGAGGGGGCGTTTACCGGAGAGATATCTCCTGTGATGCTAAACGAGCTAGACGTTCAGTACGTTATAATCGGTCATTCTGAGAGAAGACATATCTTTAAAGAAGATAACGACCTGATTAACAAAAAGATGTACTCTGCAGTGGAACACGGTATAAGACCTATTCTTTGTGTTGGAGAAACCATTGAAGAAAGGGAGCAAGGTATAACCCTAAAAGTTATAGAAAAGCAGATAAAAGCCGGTTTAGCGGGTATTGAAATGGATATGCCATTTATAGATATAGCCTATGAGCCTGTTTGGGCTATAGGAACGGGGAAAACGGCAACCCCAGAGCAGGCAGAAGAGGTTCACAAGTTTATAAGAGAGCTCATCCACGACCTTTCTAAAGGAAACGACAGCAAAACCAGAATACTGTACGGTGGCAGTGTAAAGCCTGAAAATGCAAAAAATCTTATAGTAAAAGACCACGTTGATGGTTTTCTCGTAGGCTCTGCTAGCTTAGACCCTCAAAAGTTCTACAAGATAATAACGGAAGTTCTGGAGGTTTAAATGCTTGACATTTTATATATTATCCTGACAGTTTTACTGGTCTTAGATGGGATAGCCCTTGTTGTTCTTATTCTTATGCAAAA
>JALUFA010000037.1 GCA_027052485.1 Hydrogenothermaceae bacterium | reverse complement strand
CTTCCCTTCTGTAATAGGTACGAGAATTCCCCCTGCTCCTTCAACAAGAAGAACTTCATACTTAGACTTTAGCTGGTTAAACCTGTCAACAAGTTTGCCGATTTCCACTTTTTTAGCTTCAATGTAAGATGCTGCCAAAGGGGATAGCGGATTTTTAAATCTGTAAACAATCATCTCATCTAAAGGCTGGCCGGTTATCTGGGAAAGTGTACTTACATCATGGCATTCAGGCTGGCATCCTGTTTCTACCGGTTTAAAGTAGCCTACATTTATACCTTTTTCTTTTAAGAAATTTGCAAGTAAAGCTGAAAAAGTTGTTTTCCCAACTCCTGTGTCTGTACCTGTTATAAACAGCTGCATTTTCATTTTAGTTTTTGAATATCTTCAAGCTTTTCTATGTTTATCAGATTAAAACTTCTGTCTATTCGTCTGATAAGACCGGTTAATACTTTTTTGGGCCCTACCTCAATGATTGTATCTACACCCTGCTCTTTAAGAAACTGTACCGTCTGTACCCATCTAACTGGCGAGTAAAAATGCTCTTTTAGCTCGGCTCTTATTTCCTCTGCAGTTTGGATAGGCTTAGCTGTAATGTTAGATATAACAGGAACCTTTGCATCTTTTATATCTACTTTATCTATGTAGGTTGCAAACTCCTTTGCTTTTTCTTTAAGTAAGGATGAGTGAGCCGGTACTGAAACTGCGAGTTTTACGACCTTTTTAGCTCCTGCCTCTTTTAAAAGGTCTATCGCTTTATCTAACGCTTCCATCTCACCTGATATAACCGTTTGCTCTGGGCTATTGTAGTTTGCTATTTCAACAACTCCATCTATCTGTTTTAGAACTTCCTCTATCTTTTCGGCAGGAAGTCCTATAACAGCTGCCATTCCTCCTTTTCCTGCCGGTACAGCCTCCTGCATAAGTTTTCCTCTAATATGGGTAAGCCACACGGCATCAACAGGGTCTAAACTCTCTGCTGCAGTAAGGGCTGTAAACTCTCCCAACGAGTGTCCTGCCATATACGTAGGATTTATCTCTGGGATTTCTTCCTTGATGGCATAGTACAGAGAGTAAGATGCAAGCACTAACGCTGGTTGGGTGTATTCAGTAAGGTTTAGTTTTTCTTCGTTATTAAAGATTATATCTGTAAGGTTAAAACCTAATCTTTCATTCACATCTTCATGGAGTTTTTTAATCTGAGGGTACTTTTCGTAAACGTCTTTCCCCATTTCCAGTGTTTGGGAACCTTGTCCTGGAAACACAAAAGCTAACTTTGACAATACTCAAAACCTCCCATTTCCTAAAGTTTTATTTAGAATAAAAAAAAGTGTTGACAAAATCAAACTTTGTAATATATACTATATATCCCTTTTGAGGGATGAGCCGCTAGCTCAGTCGGTAGAGCACCGGTCTTTTAAACCGGTGGTCCCGGGTTCGACCCCCGGGCGGCTCACCATTTGAAAAAATTAAAAATTGTGATAAAATATAAATACTTGCCCCCGTCGTCTAGCCAGGCCTAGGACACCGGCCTTTCACGCCGGCGACACGGGTTCGAATCCCGTCGGGGGCACTTTAAATTCTCCCTCCAAAATAAAAAATAAAATCTAATTAAAATTTTAATACAAAAATTTTAATACAAAATCCTTTACAAGAAAAAACTGTTTATACGCTTGCTATTTAAATATCTTTAAAACTTCCCTCAGCTCTAAACCCTTTTAACTCCCCATCCATAAACTCTTTATTCCACTTACCAAAAACTCAGCGGCAATAGCTCCAACTATAAGCCCCATTATTCTAGTTGCTATTTTCAGTCCGGTAATCCCAAGAACTTTTACTAATAAGTACCCATTTTTTAGCACTAGGTACGTAGCAAAAGATGATATAAAAATGGCAAACACCAAAAGAATTAGAGAAACTGTATCTGGATTTTTAACTTTAAAGACTATAAGGGTAGTTATTACCCCAGGGCCAAATAATATAGGTATCCCAAGAGGAACAATTGAGATATCTTCTTTTTCTTTTGCTTCCTGACTTTCACTTTGAGAGTGCTTTGTTTTTGAGATTTTTCCTTGAATCATATCAAGTGCTAAGACTAGTAGTACTATTCCACCAATAACCTTTATAGATGGAAGGTTTATCCCAAATACACGAAAAATCAAATCTCCTGTAAAAACGGTTATAACAGATGCAGTAAATACTGTTAGAGATGCTTTCCTACTTACACCCTCTACCTCATCTTTTGAAGGTTTTGAACCAAGTAGTGAAACCATAATGGCTGCCGCTGCAAGGGGGTTTAAAATAGTAATAAGCCCTACTGTAAAGTACACAAGCTTTTGCAAGTAAAGAAGCTCCAAACTTCCCTCCTCTAGAGTTTTACTTTGTGTTCTATGGCCTGTGAAAGGGTAAATGTATCTGCGTTTTCTAGCGTAGCCCCAAACGGAAGACCGTAAGCCAGCCTTGATATTTCAAGTTCAGGGTATTTATCTTTTAACACTTTATAAAGGTACGTCGCCGTAGCTTCTCCTTCTACCGTTGGATTTGTTGCAAGGATTATCTCTGTTGGTTTTTCTTCCTCCACCCTTGTTAGTAAGGAGTCTATGTTTAGTTTATCTGGAGTGATACCCTCAAGGGGAGAAAGCCTCCCATGGAGCACGTGGTACAGACCTTTAAATTTACCTGTTTTCTCTATGGCGTACGCGTCAAAAGACTCTTCAACAACAGCTATAACCTGTCTGTTCCTTGTTTCATCGGAGCATATGGAGCATATCTCTTCCTCTGTTAAAAGGCCACATATCTTGCATGGATGTATCTTGTCTACCATCTCAAGTAAGGCTTTTATAGTACCGATTGAGTCAGCCTTCGGAAGTTTTAACAGGTTTTCTATAAAGCGCTGGGCTGACCTTTCTCCATAACCGGGAAGCTTGGCTATATGTTCGATGGCATCCTGTAAAGCTTTAGGAAGGGCTTTGTTTTCCATCTTAGAATAGATTATTTAATCCTGGAAGATTTGGAAGACCTGCAACACTAGACATCTTTTCTGCCATAACTTCCCTTGAGCGCTTATTTGCTTCATCAAACGCAGCAACAATGAGGTCTTCTAGTACTTCCTTGTTTTCTTCAGAGAGTAAAGATTTATCTATATCTAAAGAAACTACCTCTCCAAGTCCGTTAACCGTTAGTTTTACCATTCCTCCACCAACTTCTACATCTATCCTTTCATTTTTTAGTTCTTCTTTAGCCTTTTCCATATTCTCCTGCATATTTTTTAGCATCTTCATCATATCGCCAAGGTTTCCAAACATTTATTGACCTCCTTCTTTGTAAGTTATTATCTTTCCTTGAAATAAATCTAACACTTTATCTACCGTTTCGTCCCGCTTTTTCGATTTTTTCTTTGTTTCTTTTAGCTGCAGTTTCTCAAACTTAACAGGTTTTCCAAAACTCTTTTCCAGTACATCAAGTTTTGACTGGAGTATCTGTAGCAACTTATCATCACAGAAAATTGTAATGTTGTTTCCGTGGTCTTCTATTTTTGTTTTCTTTAGCGCCGCTGCTATGATTTTACCTGCATCTTTTGCGACCTTCTGTATAGCAAGCTCAATACTGTCTGCTTTCTTTTTTGGCTCGGTAGCTTCTTCTTGAGTTGATGTTTTTTCAACAGTAGTAGCTTTTTTTGAAATGGATACACCAGACTTTAATAGCTCTTCAATAGACTTTAAGTCTTTTATGTAGTTAAGCTTTAAAAGGGTTAACTCGTAAAGATTTTTAGGCTCTTCAGAGGATGAGGCCTCTTGAAAGGCTTTCCTAAAGATAGACTCTATGTAAATCAAATCTTTTATATCTTCTTCTGTAAAGATAGGATGTTCTTTCCCTAAAGATACTTCAACAAGGGCTTCATGGATTTTGTCTAGAAGCTGCTTCCAGAAGATATTAAGGTCTACGCCTTCTCTGTAGAGTTTTTGAAACTGTTTTATCAATTCCTTTATATTCTTTTCTTTTATAAGCGTTAAGAAACTGTTTATATACTCATCAGACACAATACCTAAAAGTTCTTCTACAGCTTTTACGCTGACATTTCCATCTGAGTACGTTACAACCTGGTCTAACAGACTTGCCGCATCTCTAACACCGCCTTTACTGTATCTAGCAATCAATAAAAGTGCTTCTTCTTCGTAAGGTATACCTTCATTTTCTAAAATCTTTTTTAGGTACTCTTTTATCTCCTCTTCTGTTGGAGGCTTAAACAGGAACGCTTGACATCGGGATTTGATTGTTTCAGGGATTTTGTGGAGCTCTGTTGTTGCAAGGATAAATACTGTGTTTGGAGGAGGCTCTTCAAGGGTCTTTAAAAGGGCATTAAAAGCCTCTCTTGTTAGCATGTGGGCTTCATCAATAATATAGGTCTTGTAGCGCCCTTTTATCGGCGCGTAGTTTACCCCTTCCTTTATGTTTCTGATATCATCTATACCCCTGTTTGAAGCAGCATCAATTTCATACATATCAGGAAAAGAACCTTTATCAATCTCCAAGCAGTTTTCACAGACTCCACATGGCTGGTCTGTTATACCCTCTTTACAGTTAAGACATTTTGTCAAAATACGGGCTATTGTAGTTTTACCAACACCTCTGGGACCTGCAAATATGTAAGCGTGGGAAATCCGTCCTAGCTTTATGGCATTCTTTAACGTTTTAACGACGTGCTTTTGACCTATTACTGAAGAAAAGTCCTTTGGACGGTACTTCCTAGCAAAACTTAAGTAAGCCACAGTTAAAACCTCCAGTTAAAGCCAGTAGGCCTTTAGGTACCCCTTTAACCAGTCCCACAAAATCTTTCTTGCTGTTCTTTCGTAATCTATCTCTCCGCCTTTTACTTTATAGTTAAGTTTATTACCAATTTCTTCAAGGGTTTTTACCGGGTCCTTGTCAGGTTTTATCTTATATAGCTCTTCTAAAGCCTTAGGAGATTTTTCAATAATCTTTTCTAAAAGTCTTATTGCAACCTCTACAGGGTCTTCAAGTCGGTCTGGTATCCATGAACCTTTCAAAGCTAGGTCGTCTGGTAGTTCAAGGGTAATTATCCCCGGAGTGTCTATCAGAAAAATTCTATCTGTTAACTTTATGAGCTGCTTTCCTCGGGTCATCCCGGGTTTAGGAGAAGTGGTGGTTATGTTTTTCTTTTTTAGAGAGTTTATAAGCGAAGACTTTCCAACGTTTGGGTATCCTACAATACCTACCTTTACCAGTTTTTTTTTATCGGCTATCTTGTTAAGGATATCCATAAGCTCTCTTACGCCTTCTTTTTTTGTGGCTGAAAAGGCAACAACTGGGTACTCTTTTGAGATTTCTTCCTTAGCTTTTTCCAAAAACTCTTTTGGTACCAAATCAGATTTATTTAATACATATATTATCTTTTTCCCTTTCTTTTTTGCATATTCTTCTATTTCCTTATTCTTAAAAGGTATTCTAGCATCCTCAACAATTAAAAGGATATCTGCTTTATCAATTAACTCTCTTATTTTTTTGCTTAGCATTACTCCTCTTTAGGAGTCTCGCTTTCCTTTGGAAAAACTAGTATTTGTAATTTCTTCATGCCTTGGTAGTATTGTTCATAGATAGCAATAGCCTTATAAGCAAAAGGATTCTCACAAATCCTTGGAAGT
>JALUFA010000036.1 GCA_027052485.1 Hydrogenothermaceae bacterium | reverse complement strand
GTATCGGCATAAAGAGAAAAATTATTGAACTTGATAGGAAATGGCTTTTCCTAGCATCTGTTTTAGGTTCAGTCTTCACATTTATGATGATAACCTACGACCAGTGGCTAATCCTTGAGAAAGATAACGTTTGTAGCGGAAAGTTTAAAGGTGTGAAAGAGCTTCTTGGAACTGTGAGAGACCCGTTTAAATGCACCTGTTAAACGAGAAAAATCATTTATTCAATTTTAGACTTAAATCAAAATAAAAAAATAAAAATTAATAAAAAGGAGGAAAATTCCATGGAAAAATTTGACGTACTGATTGTAGGCGGAGGTCCTGCAGGTTTATCATGTGCTATCACTTTAGGTTCTGCAAATGATAGATTTGAATGGTCTAAAAACAGAAAATATCTAATCATTGATAATGAAGGTGGTTCAGACCTTATGAAGGCTTTACTTAACAACGTTCCAGGAGTACCAAAGGGTACACTAGGAAAAGAGTTTTTAAAACAACTCAAAGAACAGGCGTTAGAGTATGAAAATGTCAAATTTGAAGATGATAGAGTAGTAAAAATAGAAGAAACCAATGACGGTTTCAAGGTTCAAACGGAAAAAGGAAAAGAGTATCTAGCAGATAACATTGTTCTGGCAACAGGTTTCCACGAGTTTAACATAGAAGGCTTAGACGTTGAAGTTGTACCTAATATAACATCCCCAAGACCGGGAAAAATCATGATAAAACACGACGGGATGTTTAGAGTAAAAGATGGTGTTTGGGTTGCTGGAAACGCTGCAGGCTGTTTTACAATGGTTGCTTCTGCAAGTGGCTCAGGAGTTCATGTTGCCTGTGATATTATGAGTAAATGGGCTGGCAAAAACGTTGTTATACATGATGTTCCTAAAGGAAAGTAGATAAAAGATTAAAGGGGAGGGTGACGGGACTTGAACCCGCGACCCCGAGGGCCACAACCTCGTGCTCTGCCAGCTGAGCTACACCCTCCACACTTAGGCTACATATTATAATCCAACATCAAAAAATTTTCAAATCTCCTCATTTGTGTTTAAATCCCAATAGTGATATCATTTATATAACACTGTTATAAAATTGCCCTGTTTAGGAGGTTTAACAATCATGGCTGTTGCATTAAATAAACCAACAATTGAAGTTCGTTGGCACGGAAGAGGCGGTCAGGGAACAGTTACTGCAGCTAAAATGCTATCCTCTGCAGCTATCATCAGAGGAAAGTACGGTCAAGCTATGCCTGAGTTTGGACTTGAAAGGTCAGGAACACCTGTTAAAGTTTCAACAAGAATCAGTGAAAACCCTATTAACACAAGAGCTCCTGTTGAAGAACCAGACATTGTAATCATAACAGACCCATCACTTTTATTTACAATAAAGGATGTAATAGTAAAAGGAACCGATGAAAATACTATTTTTATAGTAAATACAAACTTCCCACCTGAAAAGGTTAGACAGATACTTGGAATACCAAACAACGAGCTTTGGATAGTTAACGCCTCTCAAATTGCTTTAGATGAGTTTGGAAGAAACATACCAAACACAGCAGTTTTAGGAGCAGTTGCAAAGGCAACTGGAATCGTAGACCTAGACTCACTAAAACAGGAAATTACAGAGTCATTTGAAGCTAGCTCTAAACTTAGAGCTTTACTACCTCAAAACTTAAAGGCTCTAGAAAGAGGTTATAACGAGGTATACAAAGCTGATTAGTGGCTTTTGTCATAAAATATAACGCTGTTATAAAATAAACTCATTTACAGATAAAGAGATTAGGAGGTTTATATACAATGTCATACGAACTAAAACCTTGGCACGAGATACCCATAGGTTCAATCGTTCCGGAACCCGGCTCAAGTAGAATCAACCACACCGGTTCATGGAGAATGCTTAGACCCGTTTTAAATTATGATAAATGTACCCACTGTCTAATATGCTGGATATTCTGTCCTGATGACTCTATTCCAGTATCTTCAAAAGAAAGATACGAGACAGATTTTGAGTACTGCAAAGGATGTGGAATCTGTGCTGTTGAATGTCCTTACGACGCACTAGAGATGGTTCCTGAAATGGAAATTAAACTTCAAGAGTTAGAATAAGAGTGGTAAATACGAGGAGGTATAAATAATGGCAACTAAAAAAGTTGTTGCTCTAACAGGTAATCAGGCTGCAGCAGAAGCTATGAGACAGATAAACTTTGATGTAGCTGCTGTTTATCCTATTTCTCCGCAAACAGAGTTAATGGGATTTTTTGCAGAGTACGTTGCAAATGGTGAAGTAGATACAGATATGGTAGCAGTAGAAGGGGAACACTCAGCAATGGCTGCATGTATAGGGGCAGCTGCAGCAGGTGCTAGAACAATCACAGCCTCAGCTGGACCAGGTATCGCATATATGGTAGAAAACCTCTATATAGCATCTGGTATGAGACTTCCAATAGTTCTTTTAGACGTTAACAGAGCACTGTCTGCCCCACTATCTATCCACTGTGACCATGCCGACTCAATGCTTACAAGGGATACAAGCTGGATTTCTCTATTTGCAGAAAACGCACAGGAAGCGTATCACCACATCTTAATGGCTGTAAAAATCTCAGAAAAGGCTATGTTCCCAATAATTGTTAACTACGATGGATATATAGTTTCACACTCAATTGAAAACGTTGAGCTACTAGACGATGAAACTGTTCAAAACTTTGTAGGACCTTCTGGTATCCACAGAATACCTTATCCTCTTTTAGATATAGATCATCCTGTTACGTACGGAGCAACAGCTCAACCAGACTACTATACAGAGTGTAAGTACCAGCAGCACGTAGATTTCCTAAAAGTTTACGACATAGTTAGAGAAGTGTTTGATGAATTTGCAGAAATCTCAGGTAAAAAGTACGACTTCATAGAAGAGTACCAAACTGAAGATGCCGAGTATATTGGAATTTCAATGGGTTCATCTTTTGGTACCCTGAAAGATGCAGTAGACAAATTGAGAGCCCAGGGTAAAAAAGTTGGAGCTGTTAAAATTACTTTATTTAGACCATTCCCAAGAAAAGAGATAGCAAAAGCTCTTTCAAAGGCAAAAGGCGTAGTAGTGCTAGATAGGGCAGATTCTTTTGACGGAATAGGTGGACCTTTATTTAAAGACGTTGCAGCATCCCTATCAGACTCAGAAAACAAACCTCTCTTACACAACTTTATATATGGACTTGGTGGTAGAGAAGTTCACGAAGAAGAGTTCATGAAAGCCTTTGAAAGGGTTGAAAGACTTGAAAAAGGTATTGATACAAGAGAAAACCTAGTAGAATACTTACAAGTGAGGGAATAGCCATGGCAAAAAAAAGACCAATAGCATTATTAGCAGAACTTGCTTCAAATAAAGAAGACTTTGGAGGAATGCCTTTAGCTCCTGGACATAGAATGTGTATCGGTTGTGGTATTCCTCCAATCGTTAACGAGGTACTCCTTGCAATAGATGAGCCAGTAGTTGTATCAACTGCTACAGGTTGTCTTGAGGTTACAACAGGTGTTTACCCTGTAACTGCGTGGAACGTACCATGGATACACGTTAATTTCCAGTCAGCAGCAGCCGTTATCGGTGGTGTAGAAGCGGCATACAAAGTACTAAAGAAAAAAGGCCTTTACGATAAAGAAGTGAAGTTCGTTGCCTTTGGTGGAGACGGTGGAACGTACGATATCGGATTCCAGTCTCTATCTGCTACAGTAGAGAGGGGCCATGACTTTTTATACGTGTGCTACAACAACGAAGGATACCAGAACACCGGTTATCAAAAATCATCTGCAACACCAATCGGAGCTTACACAAAAACAACACCTGTAGGAAAAGAAAAGATAGGAAAACAGGAGCCAAGAAAAGACCTTACAATGATTATGGCAGCCCACGGAATACCTTACACAGCACAGGCTGCACCCCACATCTATAGAGACTTAACTAAAAAAGTGAAAAAGGCAATGTCTTTCAAAGGACCTAAGTTTATAAACGTTCTACAGCCTTGTACCCTCTCATGGAGATTTGCTCCCGAAGACACAATGAGACTTGCCAAACTTGCTGTAGAAACTAGATACTGGCCTGTTTATGAAGTTATTGACGGTAAGTACTGGAAAGTAAACGTAAAACCAAAAAGACCTAAACCAATTGAAGAGTACATCGCAGCTCAGCCTAGATGGAAGCACGTACTCAAATACCCAGAAATCGTTGAAAAAATTCAAAAAGAAGTAGATGAAAAGTGGAACCACCTATTAGCCTTAGAAGAGATGTCTAAGAAACTTGCAGAAAAAGAAGGCGTAGACTACGAAAAACTGTTTGAACTTCCAAAAGAAGAAAACTAAATTTCAATATCACTTTGGGGAGTTTTTCTCCCCTTCTATTATCTTTTTACCCTAATCCTTGATTTTCCTACCAAATTTCCATAAATTAAAGGCAAAATCTTAGTGGAGGTTTTTAATATTTTAAAGCTAGAAATACAAATCCCAGATGACGCATTTTTCACAATTGCAGGAAAGAGAGACGAAAATCTAAAGTACTTTTCGGATATTTTTTCCTTAAAAATCTTTTCACGGGGAATGTCTATCATCGCAGAAGGAGATGAGGAATCTTTAGATAAGTTTGAAGAGTTTATGCAAAAACTGGCAAAGCTTTACGAGAAAGGCCACATTTTAACCCAGCAGCAGGTAAAAAACCTAGCCTTAGGGTATAAACTACACAAAGATGAGGAAGAAGACTTTATCGTTGACGATGGAGAGACCATCCTTTTTAGCCATAGGAAAAAGCCAATAATGGCAAAAATTCCATCTCAAAAAAAGTACGTTGAGACAATAAAAAATAACACAATCACTTTTGGGATAGGACCTGCAGGAACAGGAAAAACGTACCTTGCTATGGCAATGGCGGTTTCTTACTTAAAACAAAAAAAGATAAACAGGATTATCCTTACAAGACCTGCCGTAGAAGCTGGAGAGAAACTAGGATTTTTACCGGGAACTCTAACAGAAAAAGTTGACCCTTATCTAAGACCTTTATACGATGCTTTATATGACATGGTAGACAGTGATAAAGTAAATGAGATGCTGGAAAAAAATGTTATAGAGATTGCACCATTAGCATTTATGAGGGGTAGAACTCTAAACGATGCTTTCATTATTCTAGACGAAGCTCAAAACACGACCAGAGAACAGATGAAAATGTTTTTGACCCGTATAGGATTTGGTTCAAAAGCTGTAGTTACGGGAGATATAACCCAGATAGACCTTCCTAAAGTGTCTCAGTCTGGACTTGTAGAGGCTATGGATGTTTTAAAAGATGTTGATGGAATTGGTTTTGTAAAGTTTTCAGAAAAAGACGTTGTTAGACACCCGGTCGTCCAGAGAATAATACAAGCCTATGACAAATACGAAAATCAAAAGGTAAAAAATGAATAAAATCCTTGTAAATAAAGAGGTTTACGATAGAAACATCACCAAAAAGTTTGTAAAAGAAACAGCAGAAAAGATTTTAAAACAGCTTGATTTAGACAACGTAGAACTTAGTATCACCTTAACCGATGACAAAACCATACAAGAGTTAAACAAACAGTGGCGGGGGAAGGATAAACCTACAGATGTTTTATCATTCCCGGTTGGAGATACACCTACGGGATACACATATACGCTTC